>JAJFJC010000424.1 GCA_021774385.1 Alphaproteobacteria bacterium | reverse complement strand
ATGACGGAACAAGAATGGGCGTGCGAACGCCGGTCTCGTACCATGCTTCAAGCCCTTCCATCACCTGCGAAACAGGCCCAAACAGGGTCGTATCGGCGAGCCACTTGTCGCTAAGCAGTGACGGAATACTCTTCAGATTGCCGGCTTCGACGGCGGCCTGAACGGCATCCATCTCTTCGTCATAGCCGGCTTCACGCCAATAATTCTGGTAATTTGGCAGCATCGCGTAACTGGTCAGCGTCCGCCGGTTCACCGCTTTCGCTGCTTCGATGTCGTCGGAGATGCAGGTCGGAATCATATTGCCGATATAAAAGTTCTCATCATTGCGTTTCATGTCCGTCAGCGCGGATAACGACTCGCCCATATGCGAGCGGGCGGCATTGGCGAAAACCATGCCATCGCCAATTTCGCCGGCGAGGCCGATCATTTTCTTACGCAAGGTCGCGAGGACGATCGGCGGCTTTTCGCCGACCCGCTCCACCGCATTGTATTCTTCGACAAAGTTCCGCGTATCGGTCAGCGGCTTGCCCAAGCTCCGGCCCATGCGGGCCATGGAGGGACCGTGGCTGATGCCAATGCCGAAACTGAAGCGGCCCCCCGATACTTCATGAATAAAAGCAGTCGTCTGAGCATGATCCAGCACCGGACGCGTATAAATCGGCGCAATTGAGGTACCAAAATGTATCTCGTTGGTGACAAAAGCCAAGGCTTCGCAAAGCGCCATGCCGTCCGACATGCTGGGACAGTAAATTCCCGTGAAACCGCGCTTCTCGATTTCGGTGGCGAGTTCCAAGGTGGCCCGCCGGCGACCGGGAACGGCGGCGAGGCTCAGGGCTGGCATTTGACGCGACATGTGTTTCCTTTCAGACGACTAAAATTTCCTCATTGTCAAAGTAATCGGAGCGCACGATCGGGGCGCCCTCCGTTACCTCGATCAAATCTTCCATGTGGTATCCAACCTTGCCGACCCAACGCACACGCGTTTCTACCGTGGTCATCATACCCGCTTCATAGGGAATGTGATCATGCGGGCTGATCAATGGATGTTCGTGAATTTGCAAACCGATCCCATGCCCATTATGGGCATAGGGAAACGGTATCTTGTGTTTCTCGTGTAGCCGCGTGGCGGCGTCGAAGAGCTGCGCGCCGGTATTACCGGGCCTGACCATATCGATGATTTCGTGATGGATTTCGCGCAGCCGGACCCACCAGGACAGATCTTCGTCCGTCGGCTTACCCATCTTCGCGGTACGCCCGACGTTGGAATAGTAGCGGCTGTAAAAGCCTCCGGTGTCGGCCTTGAGAATATCCCCCTTCTTCACTGTATTGCCGGACGGATCCATATGGGGAAACCCGGTATTCGGTCCCGCATTGATGTGACAGAACGCAACCGACTCGGCGCCCGAACGGAGAATGCCGTCGCAAAGACGGTACGCCATATCCCGTTCGGTATCGCCGACCTTGGTGGCGGCGTAGGTTTCCATAAGCGCCTTTTCCGTCCCCCGGAACGCCGCCGTCATGATTTCCCGCTCGCGCGGCGATTTGATCATGCGGACATGACCGAAAAGTTCGTCGCAGGGGCCAAGCCGCAGCCCGGGCAAACGCGCCATCAGCGCCTGATGATACTGCATCCCGAAATATTCGGCTTCGATCCCGACATGACCCTTCGCCAACCCAAACTCATCCAGGACATCGGCCAACACATCGACCGGCGACGTCACGAACTCCTTAAACGTACGGATGTCGTCGATCCAGGATTCCTGCCGGACATACCCTTCCTCGACCTGACAAAGGATGTAGGCGGGTGCCCGCCCCTTCGCCCAGACGATAAAGGCCAGCCGGTCGCGGATATCGACTTGTGTCGAAATGAACACATCGCCGATATACAGCACATTCTCGGGAGAGACCGCGACCACGGCGTCATAGTCGCTGGCCTCGATAAAATCTTGCATGCGCGAGAGATTGCCCGTCGCATCCTGCATCGTTTTCATGGATCGATACCTCCCGCCGCTAGTGGTGTGTCGTGGTTACGCGGCACCATGCGGTAACAGAATCTGACGGATCGTTTCGCCTTGCTGTAAGCGGTCGAACCCTTCATTTATTTCATCGAGACCGACCTGCCGGCTAATCAGCTTGTCGACGGGCAGGCGTCCCTGACGATAAAGACTAATAAAGCGCGGGATATCGCGTACCGGTACGCAACTGCCCATATAACTACCCTTGATCGACTTTTCCTCGGCCACGAGATTACTTTGTATGAAGGAGAACTCGGCCGTCGAGGGCGACAGACCGGCGGTCACAACCGTCCCGCCATACCGGGTTACGGCATACGCCGTCTTCATCGCCGGAATAACACCCGCGAGATCGATGGCGAAGTCGACACCGCCATTCGTCAAGTCACGCACCTGTTCTGCATGGTCCGCATCAGAGGCATTGACGGTATGGGTCGCGCCAAGTTGCCGTGCAAGGCCCAGTTTGTCGTCGGCGATGTCGATGGCGATAATGGTTTCCGCCCCGCCCAGCTTCGCACCGAGCACGCCGTTCAATCCAACACCGCCGAGCCCGATAACCGCCACTGAATCGCCTGGCAAGATGCGTGCGGTATTGATCACCGCACCAACACCCGTCATCACCGCGCATCCGAAAAGCGCCGCTTCCGTCAGAGGCAAATCCTTGTCAATTTTCACAACCGACCCCCGGTCGGCGACCGCGTATTCCGCAAAACAAGAAACGCCCGTGTGATGCGCGATGGAATTGCCATCCGCATCGCGGAGCCGGCGGCCACCGCTCATCATGTCACCCGCCGCCTTGGCCTTCGCCCCCACTTCGCAAACCTGCGGCCGCCCTTCCATGCAACGGCGGCAACGCCCGCAACTGGGGCTGAACTGAAAGACGATGTGGTCGCCGGCTTCGATATCTGTAATCGAGGAACCGATCTCGACAACCTGCCCCGCACCTTCATGTCCTAACACAAGCGGTTCCGGGCGTGGCCGCGATCCATTCATCACCGAAAGGTCGGAGTGACAAAGACCGGCACCACCAATTTTCACCAGAACCTCGTTCGGCCCCGGCGGATCGAGCGTTACTTCCTCGACGCTAATTGGCTTGCTTTTCGCGAAAGGTTGTTTCGCATCGAACTGGCGCAGTACGGCGGCCTTCATTTTCATTTTTCATCGCTCCCTTTTTTTCCGGGTCCACGGTCGCGCCGCAGCCCTTTGCGCGACTATAACGCCCCATCCCCCGCAAGCGAAACCGGGAAGGTTTCGAATTTTGCAGCGTCTTCGAGATATTTCCGTAAACTGCGCCGCCATGACAGAGCAACACGCGAAAATCGTTATTTGCGGCGCCGGAATCGCGGGAATCTCGGCCGCGTTCCACCTTGCCGTCCGCAATGGTGTTCGCGATATCGTTCTGGTTGACGAACGCCCGCCATTGACGTTGACGAGCGACAAATCGACGGAATGTTACCGCAATTGGTGGCCTGGCCCCGGCGACACGATGGTCGCCTTTGCCAATCACAGTATCGATCTTCTCGAACGCCTGGCACGGGAGACAGACAACGCCTTTCTGATGAACCGTCGCGGCTATCTCTTCGCGGCAGCGGAAAATGGCGATGCGCTAGCGGCGAGCGCCCTGGAAACATCCTCTCTTGGAGCCGGGCCGCTGCGGCAATATCGCGGCGGGACGAACGATCCGTCTTATGTTCCTGCTCCGCTGCGTGGGTTCGAGGATTTGCCAGAAGGGATCGATCTTTTTCAGGACCCGGATCTAATCCGAAAGTTCTTCCCATACCTGCCAGACCACACCACGACCGTTGCTCATGCGCGTCGCTGCGGCTGGTTAAGCGCGCAGCAGCT
>JAJFJC010000423.1 GCA_021774385.1 Alphaproteobacteria bacterium | reverse complement strand
GTTGTCCACGATGCGGGCGCCGACGGGCTCGATACCCGGACCGTGGCCTATACTTACGACGCGAACGGCAATCGGACGAGCCTGACCTGGCCGGACGGCTATGTGGCGACCTATGAGTACGATGCGCTGGACCGGCTGGTGCGGATATTGGGCCGCCCCTCGGGGGGCGTCGTTGCGGAGCTGGTGCGCTACGAATGGGACCGGCTGTCGCGTCGCACGGCGGTGATCCGGCGCAATGGTTTGGGCGCGCAAACCGATTACACCTACGAGATCGGCGACGACCTGGCAACGCTGACCCATGGCGTCACCGGGGACCCGCTGAGCTACACCTATAGCTATAACGATGTCGGCCAGCGCGTGAGCGAGGCGGTGAGCGATGGCCGCCATGTCCTGCAACCAACGGCGAACGTCAACATCACATATGCCGTCAACGCGCTGCACCAATATACCGACGTGGACGGGGATGTGCCTACCTATGACGACAACGGCGCCCTGACCGGCTTCGCGGGCGACACCTATAGCTACGATCCGGAAAGCCGGCTCAAGACGGTCACGGTTCCGGGAACGACCCACGCCCATGTCTACGGTCCGCATGGGCGGCGGGTCGAGACCAAGGTCGACGGCCTGACGATGGTGACCTACCTGATGGACGGTCCGGACGTAATCGCGGAGTTCGACGACACCGGCGCGCTGATCCGCCGCTACATCCACGGCCCCGGCGTCGACGATCCCGCCGTGATGGTGGACGCCGCCGACAACCTCGCCTTCTTCCACGCCGACGCAACGGGCACCGTGGTGGCGATGAGCGGCCCGACGGGTGCGGTGCTCGACCGGATGGCGACAGGCGCGTTCGGCGAGCCCGGCGGGGGGGCGGACCAGGATACCGTCTACCGCTTCGCCGGCCGCCGTCTCGATGCCGCGACCGGCCTCTACTACAACCGTGCCCGCTACTACCACCCGGTGCTGGGGCGCTTCACGTCCCCCGACCCGCTGGGCTACGCGGACGGCCTCAACCCGTATAGCTACGCGGCAAACGATCCGATTAATTTAGTTGATCCGAGTGGGTTGTCCGGTGAATCAGCGAGCACAAATTTGAGCACCGGAGGGACAGGATCTACTCAGGCTGGTGGGGCTGCCCCGGTAGAACAGGCTCGTGCTGCGGCGACAGCAACCTTCGCGGGAGTCCCATTAACTTTAGTTGGAGGTAGCTCGGAAGGAAACTTTGGTGTAGGGCGTGGGGTCCTCAATCAGCTAAATAGACCCTTGAGCTCTAGAGAAAAGAGAATATTAAGGGCGCTGGATCGTAATCCATTAACTAGGCTGCCCAAGAATCTGAAAAATAAACTAAAGAGGATTGAAAATTCAATAGCAGCAGGCGGCGCGCGCGGTGTGCCTGGCAACGTTTCACCTGCTGATGCTGTAAAATTGGGTCAACGCTTCGTCGGTCCAAGGTTTACATCTACCTCTGCGAAAGATGGTACATCCATACTACGTTCTTCAGATGGTCTCCGACAATTTCGATTTCCAACTGTAAAGAAAGGTATTAATCCTAAAACAGGTGAAGCTTGGTCAAAGTCCGGTGTGCAGGCTAACTTTGAATCTCGCGCCAGACCGTCGGGGTCTTTCCCGAACAATGTGCATATAAATATTGAGTGATAAAATTAAGAGAGGATCTACTGTGCCTGAGAAAATAAAATTGGAATTGAAGAGCTACGACTGCAGTGATCTTCCTGTTTTTATTGACAAATGGTCACCTGATAACTCAGAAGACGTATACATTGGGGTAAACCTGACAATTGGAGAATCTGGTTGTGACGGCGGATCGAACTATCAGTGTATGATTGCTACACCAAATGGGCTGAAACGGGTGTCATCACAATTAGATGATTTTAATTTTGATAGCAGAGCAATTTTAATTGTAAAAACATTTTGTTGGGAAAAAATTAAGAGGCACTTTAAAGAGGTAATAAAGAAATGTGAAGACGAAACACTTGTTGATTCGCAATGGAAATTGCAACGTTATTTTCAATGGGAATATGAAGATTATATAGAAGAAAAATACTAGCTTACTTAAAAATAAACTTATTGACGTTGCCCCTTAATTGTACCCGTTTATAGGTTAGGTCTGTTCTGGTTATGAAGCGCTCCCCAACGTACCCCCGGGGGGCGTTAGAGTTTTCCGGCTTTTATCAGCAACACGGGCTGGCTTCGTGTACCGATTTCATCAGCGCTGCCGGGACCTTGTTCCCAATGGCGCCGTGTGGCCGTTGCTCATTGTAGTCTCTGCGCCAAGTCTCCAACTTTTCGGCCGCATCGGCAAGATTCATGAACCAGTGAGCATTCAGGCATTCCTGCCTGAAGCGTCCGTTGAACGCCTCAATGAAGGCATTGTCAGTCGGTTTGCCTGGCCTAGAGAAGTCGAGAATGACGCCGCGCTGGTAGGCCCAAAGATCCATATCTCGAGAGATGAATTCACTCCCGTTGTCGACTCGTATCGTCTTCGGATAACCAGTCTGCCGGCAGACCCGGTCAAGTGTTGCAACAGCATCTTTGGAATTATGGGGACACAAACATAATTCAGACTCCCGCTTGTTCCCCTGCTGATATAAATTTCTAAAAAAACAGCGCAGCAGCAAAGTCACGCCTGTTATGACAATCTGAGCCGTTTCGCACGATGCGGGCGCCGACGGGCTCGATACGCAGACCGTGGCCTATACCTACGACGCGAACGGGAACCGGACGAGCCTGACCTGGCCGGATGGCTATGTGGCGACCTATGAGTACGACCCGCTGGACCGGCTGGTGCGGATACTGGGCCGCCCCTCGGGGGGTGTCGACGCGGAGTTGGTGCGCTACGAATGGGACCGGCTGTCGCGGCGCACGGCGGTGATCCGGCGCAACGGGCTGGGCGCGCGAACCGATTACACCTATGAGATCGACGACGACCTGGCAACGCTGACCCATGGCGTCACCGGGGACCCGCTAACTTACACTTACACCTATAACAATGTCGGCCAGCGCGTAAGCGAGGCTGTGAGCGACGGCCGCCATGTCCTGCAACCCACCGCGAACGTCAACATCGGCTATCAGGTTAATGCCCTGCACCAATATACCGATGTGGACGGGGATGTGCCCACCTATGACGGCAACGGCGCCCTGACCGGCTTCGCGGGCGACACCTATGGTTACGATCCGGAAAGCCGGCTCAAGACGGTAACGGTACCGGGGTCGACCCACGACCATATATACGGCCCACACGGCCGGCGGGTCGAGACCAAGATCGACGGGTTGACGATGGTGACCTATCTGATGGATGGGCCCGATGTGATCGCGGAGTTCGACGACACCGGCGCGCTGATCCGCCGCTACATCCACGGCCCCGGCGTCGACGACCCCGCCGTGATGGTGGACGCCAACGACAACCTCGCCTTCTTCCACGCCGACGGTACAGGAACGATCGTGGCGATGAGCGGGCCGACGGGTGCGGTGCTCGACCGCATGGCGACGGGGGCGCATGGCGAGCCCGACGCGGGGGCGGACCAGGACACTGTCTATCGTTTCGCCGGCCGCCGGCTCGATGCGGCCACCGGCCTCTATTACAACCGCGCGCGCTACTACCACCCGGTGCTGGGGCGCTTCAC
>JAJFJC010000422.1 GCA_021774385.1 Alphaproteobacteria bacterium | reverse complement strand
CGCGGGAACGGAGCGCTAGAGTACGGTCAGCAGAGCCAATGAACCAAGGAAGCAATGCATGAAACTGGCCGTCGAATTTCCCAGTGTCTCATACCGCGAAGGCCCGAAGATGGTTGCGCGGATGGCCAAAGGCATTGAGGACATCGGGTACGATCATATCGAAATATTCGATCACGTGGTCATGGGCTTTAATATCGAAGGGCGCGAGAAGTCCTTTTACCCGCCCAAGATGCCGATCCTCGAGGCCGTGGCGACGCTGTCCTATATCGCGGCCGTGACCGAACGGGTCGGCCTTGGGACGGAAGTGTTGGTGCTGCCGCAGCGCCAACCGGTCCTGGTCGCGAAGCAGTTCAGCACGCTCGATACGTTGTCTGGCGGGCGGGTGCGGCTTGGCGTCGGGGTTGGCTGGCAGGCATCCGAGTTCGAGGCGCTTGGGGTGCCCTATTCTGAACGGGGTAAGCGTACCGATGAGGCGATCGATCTGCTCCGCGCCTGTTGGCGCGACGAACAGATCGATTTCGATGGCGCCTATTACCAGTCCGTTGCCATGGCGATGGAGCCGAAATCGCCGCAAGGGAGCAGCCTGCCGATTTGGGTTGGCGGGAATACACCGCCCGCGCTACGTCGCGTCGGCAAGTATGGCGACGGCTGGCTGGCGAGCCGGGTAACGGATGCGGACTTTGCCAAACGATCGATGGACACTATTCGCGAGACGGCGGTTGCGGCCGGGCGCGACCCAGAGGCGATTGGTTGGCAAAGCATGATCGCGCCGCCGCCGAAGGAGGGTGAGAGCGGTAAGGATTTCTATGCAAATCCGGACCGGGTCGCGGCGCGCGCCGTAGCACTGAAGGAAATGGGCTTCGAATATGTGGCGCTAAACGCGACGATGATTTTTCAATCCGGTGCGCGCAGTGTGGATGAAATTCTCGATGCGCTCCAATCGCTGCATGACCGGCTCCGAGCCGAGGTAGGGTAGTGGCACGATGAAGGAAATCAAGGTCATCGAAACATCGCTGCGCGACGGACAGCAATGCCTGTGGGCAACCCGCATGAAGACGGCGTGGATGCTGCCGATCGCCGAACGTCTCGATGATGCTGGCTTCTATGCGCTCGACTTCATGAGCTCGATCCAGTTCGACGTCGCCGTGCGTTATCTGCGGGAAAATCCGTGGGAACGGTTGCGCTTGATGAAGGAACGCATGCCGAAGACGACGTTCAAGACCGGCGTGCGGGGCCGCAGCCTGCTGACCTTTCACATCATGCCGAATGATATCATCCGTCTGTGGGTTCGCATGCTGGTGCGCAACGGCTTCAAGAAGCTGAATGTCTTCGACCCGCTGTTCGACAACGACAACATCATCGAAACCCTGCAGGTTGCGAAGGAGGAGGGGGCGAATACCGGCGCATCCTTCGTGTTCTGCGAAAGCCCCGTCCATACCGATCAGGTCTATGTCGATAGCGTGCGGGACTTGATGGGGCGTATCGAACTCGACCATGTGATGATCAAGGATTCCGGTGGGCTGCTGACGCCGGACCGGGTGCGGACACTTGTGCCCGCCTTAAAAAAGGCGATTGGCGATATCTCGCTGGAAATCCACAGCCACTGCCTGACGGGGCTGGCGCCGCTGGTCTATCTGGAGGCGGTGAAGGCGGGTGCCGATGTGGTGCAGACAGCGACCGCGCCGCTTGCCAATGGCCCCTCGCAGCCGGCGACCCAGACCATCGTGCGCAATTTGCGGCAGATGGGCTATCATGTTCCGGTCGACGACGATGTGATTTCGGATTTCAGCGATCATCTGGCGGCGGTTGCCCGGGCCGAAGGCAAGCCGTTCGGGGCGCCGATGGAATACGACGCCTATCACTATGAACACCAGATACCGGGCGGCATGCTCACCAATATGGAGGCGCAGCTCGCCGAGGCGGGAATGCCGGACCGCTTCGACGACGTCGTGGCGGAGTGCGTGCTGGTTCGAGAGGAGCTCGGCTATCCGATCATGGTGACGCCGTTCGCACAATTCGTCATGACGCAGGCGGTCTACAACATCATGTCGGGCGAACGGTACGGCACGGTGCCCGACGTGGTGAAACAGTACGCCTTAGGTCATTTCGGCAAGCTGCTGGCGCCGATTGAAGCGAACGCGCTCGACCGCATCGTTGCCAATGGGTCCCAGGCGATACCCGAGAAACCGCCGGAACTTGAACCGGCGGTCGACAAGATGCGCAAGGATTATCCAAATGCGACCGACGAGGAACGCATTCTGCGTTTCATGTATTCGCCCGCCGATCATGTCGAGAAAATGCTGGGCGCGCCGCCAATCCAAACCGACTATGTCGCCGACAGTGAGCCGTTGTCGAATTTGATCAAGGATATCTCCGAGTTGGATCGGATTGGCCGCGTCTCGATAAAAAGTCGGTCGCTTTCGCTGGAGATGAAGTAACACGGCGAATTCATGACGATTTCATCAATAGGGAGGATGTTGGCCTATGAGGGTGATGAAACTAACTAGGTATCAAGCCGTTTCCTTGATATTCGCGTTCGTAAGTTTGATTGTTTTCCCGGATGCTATTGCGTATGCGCAGGGCACGCCTGCAACTGGTGAAGTGGGCACGAGCGGCGCGGCTACAACGGCAACGGGTGACGCCGGCGCGGTGCCGACCGGTCCGGGTGGACCGGCGCTTGGCGGGTTTCTGCTTCCAGTCCTCATGTTGTTTGTCGTTGGCCCCTTATCCGTCTTGCTGGGCACGAATGTCATTGCGAATTTCAAGCCCCGATATGTCACGGCGCTGTGGACGTTTTGTCTCGTCGCGGTTATTGCCGTCGCTCTGAGCTTTCCCATCATCGCGGTAAACGGAGCCAGTTTCATCGGCCAGGCGCTAACGATATTTTTCATCGCCTTTCTTATTATTGGCGCCTTCGTGTTCGGACGCTTCCTCAAGGTGGCGGACGAATCCGCCGCGGAAAATGGCACTGCCCTCGGTGCGAAGCGGGGTGGCCTCGTCGCGCTCATATCTCTCGCGGTGATGGGTGTAATCTTCTTCGTGGGTAATTTGCTGTAAGGCACAGTATTGGTTCCTAAGCCGGAACCGTCAGCGGTCGGTGCAAACCCCAGAGCCTTTCAAACCCGGAATGTTTCCTTCGTTCGTGCATCGCCGTCTTGGTTTGGGGCATAATTTTCCCACTTGTCCGCGTAATATTGCTTCCGCATATCGCCATCCGATTGCCGGTTGAAGGTCAGGAAAAGGTTCCGGCGGTCCCTATCGCTGGTGTTGGACGGTGAACCATGTGGGACGTAGGAGTCAAAGAAGACAACATCGCCGGGGTCGGCTTCCAGCAAGCTATATTCGCTTATCGGTGCGTAGGGTGGATCGTCTTCGGTTAGAGGTTGCCATTCCTCGGTCATGAGGTTGCGTTCGTAATTGCCGGAAGACATGAAACTCAATGCGGCGTTTTCCTTCCGATTTTCATCCACCACGACGAGCATCGTTATAAAAAAATCGCAATACCGGTTCCAGCCGGCCGCTTGATCTTGATGCAGCTTGTCTGGGCGGCAACCGGGCATCTTGTAGTTGACCTTGTCCTTAAACAATAGCGGTGTATCGCCGAAAAGCTGCGTCAGGCAATCGATCGCCTTGGGACATAGAAGAAGTTTGGTAAAGGCGGGGTTATGGTCACCGAGCATGTTCTCGACGCGAACCAGGATATCTTGTCCGGTAACGGGGCTCTTTTCATAGTATTTTGCTTCTTCGTTTTCGTTTGGTGATTTTTCCCGCAACGCGTCCAGAAAGCTTGAAACCGAATCCATGACCGTTTTGTCGAAGAAGCCCTTCAGGACGACATATCCCCTTTTTTTGAAATCCGCCATCTCCTCTTCTGTCAGAAGCATTTAGCTCACCCTTCCTTCGGTATCGGCCGCGCTGACTCAGAATTTTTTAAGGAACCGGTTGACGATTCCATCGCGCAGTCCCGCATATCGCTTGAGGAAGGAGTAGACGCGGATCAACTCGCCGTCCGCCCATACGAGCGCCTTCTTGTAGGGTGGATCGTCGGGTAGCGGCTGATAGAAGGTCGGTTCCATGCGCAGCGCTTCGTCTTCGTCTCGGTAGTAGTAGAGGATCAGGGACTTGCGGCTTTCGCCCTCGGGACAGCACAGCCGGTGCGGATGGCCATGGAACGACCGGCGTTGCGTGTGGAAGATCACACATCGATTAAAAACCGGCTCGACGGATGCGACGTGTCGCTTCATCTGTGCGTCCCAAAGGTCGAGGTTGCCGTTCCACTCCGGCTGCCACTCTTTATTGAGGTAGATCAGCAGATTGATCTGCCGGCTCCAATGCCGGTGTCTGTTGTGGGCCAGAAAATCGGTGTGAATGTTGAGGAACCCGCCGGGCAGGCTTTGATGCAAACCGCCTCCGTCCAGGTCCGGGTCGGTGATGAGGTCACGGATACCGGTGAGTTTTTCCAGAAAACCCGTGAAACGGTCGGACCACAGCGCGTCGAAAACAGAGCGCGTCGTCGGACCCATGCGCTCGATGTCCGTCAACCCCAGCTTCCGTTCGTTGAAGTGGCTGTAGTGGATCCAACCGTCGCCGGGGGTTGGAAATTCGGCCAGCACTTGCGTAGCGATTTCGTTGGGCAGGAAATCGTCAATCACCAAATGCGGAAAAGGATCGGCCGCGGCGAACTCGCCCTTTCGCTGTTCGGCCAAGGCGTCGAGTTGCGCGAAATCGAATACCGAGCCACTGTCGGCCGGTTCGCCGCCGAACGTCCGGGCCGAGCCGCTTTGCAAACTCATGGTGCGAGTTGCCAACGCTCACGCCAATCATCGGTGACGTAGTTGACAATTATAGACCGGCGCACACGAGGAATCGGGCGCTCGGCGAAGCCGTGCCAGGTATCATCGCCGGGAATGAAGATAAGGCCGAGATTCCGGGCAAACGGTGCCCGGCCGGCGTGTTCGTGATCCGCGTCGTAGAGGTCGGTGCCGGCGTCGGCTAGTTCGGGTTCCTCCGAAAGGTAGACCAGCATGGTGAAGAGTTTCACGCCAATGTCGGTGTGCGGCTCGAGCCTGAAGCCGTCGGTATCCTGGGTATATTCGATCCTGAGATTGCCGTTTGAGAGATCGGTTCCGCAGACACGCTCGAACTTGGCGATCGAGCGTTCGTCTTTGAGCGCGTCGACGACTTCCTGGCAGACAGCGGAAGTGGAACAGAGTTCCGCGTTTAAGTAAGTCCGGCTCTGATTGTTGCATTCCCGCGTGCCGTCATACCGGTCCGGTTGCGGTGCCTCGATTGGCAGGTCGGCGATGCCGGCACAGGCCCTCGTGGACAGTACATCTTCAAGCAACCAATGGGGAAAGGGTTGTTGTTCGGCTCGCGCCTTGTCGAGGCAATTCAACATTGCCGTTGTGGTGGGATTCATATTGCAGTCTCTCGACCGCGAACTGGAAGTTTGATCAAATGAGTTTCCGCCGCCCGCATAGGGATTAAAACGCTGTTCGCCGAACCGGATAGATGCGCGCGGCACGGACGTCTTTGACATAGATCATTTGTATAGACCGCTCACCGGCTGGCGCTGGGATTCGTGGGAGCGCTGAGGTAGCATTGCAACAGCTTGTTGTTATGGAAGTCGCGGAAAATTGGGCCTTACAGCGCATATCGCTGTGTGACCGCGATCAGTTTGGTGGGGAAATTGGATGGAAATGCAGGTGAAACAACTTTCGCACGCGCTGGGTGTGGAACTAAGCGGGATCGATATCGCGGGCGAGGTGAATGAGGTGGAAGTCGCGGCGATTCGCGCGGCATGGAACGAACATCATGTCATCGTGTTTCGCGACGTTGATCTGACGCCGGATCGGCACATCGCCTTTTCCCGGCGCTTCGGTGCGCTGGACGATCACGCCTCAACGCCACATGACCGTCTGGCTGATTATCCGCAACTGCTTGAGATCACCAATATACCAAAGAACGGCCTGCCGTCGCAGACCCGCAATACCGGCCGCAACTGGCATTCGGATTATTCCTATACCAATCGCCCTGCCGCGGCCTCGATGTTGTATTGCACGGAAAAACCGCCGGTCGGTGGTGACACCATGTTCTGCAATATGGCCCGTGCCTATGACGATCTGTCGGATAAGATGAAGGGTATCGTCGCCGATTTGCAATCGGTCTACGATTTCAACCTTGTGTCGGGCGTCGGAAAGCGTGACCCACAGAAAATTGCCGAGCTGCTCAAGCTCAATCCACCGATCGCGCACCCTTGCGTCCGTATCCATCCGGATAGCGGCGCGAAAGCAATTTACGTCAGCGAGCGCGCCTCCCATTTCGATGGCATGACCATTGCGGAAAGCGCACCGCTTATCAATTTCCTATGCGCGCATGCTACTCTGCCAGAAAATGTCTACCGCCACCAATGGCGCGTCGGTGATCTGGTGTGTTGGGACAACCGCACGGTCATGCATATGGCGCTTGGCGATTTCGATCAGACCCAGCCCCGCCACATGTTGCGCACGACCTTGCAGGGCGAAAAATCGGGGTATGTGGTCGAGCCGGGCGAGAAATGAGCGGTGTCGGTATTAACCAGCTAATTCCTGAGTGTCGCCTTCGGGTTCGATCTGCCGGTTTGGTACGATCGAGTTGCGGCCGAGGTAGCGGAAATACTCTTCGTCGCTGGCGCGGCAGACGTCGCGCAACGTCCATAGGGCACGGCCGAAGGTGGTTTCATTGAACAGCCAATTCTCGACTTTCAGGCTCGTGCCATAACCGGGTTGGGCCGTGATCGCTTCGCTGTAATAGGCCTTGAGATCCTCATAGGCTAGTTTTAGAACGCGGCCTTTCGGTAAGTCCTCGCGAGGCGGGCTTGTGTCTTGGTCTTCTAGGAACGCGGCCAGAAATTTGGCGGCAACAGTGATCTCCAAACCACTTGGGCCGACCGTTGTCCGGCCTCGAACCCGTATCGCCAAGTCGTACCAGGGGGCAAGGTCCTCGACCTCCTTCAACAACGACTGGCCGAGTTCACTCGTCGGCGCGTCGGGGTCGGGTAGGCGCGGCAAATTGATCGGACAGACCATGCCTTCCATCGCGCTTTCGTCGAGGCCTGAACTGTCTTCCGGCGCCTCTTCGAGATAATCGATCAGCACGGGGCCCGCCGCGCGTTCGAGCAACGCGAAGGCGGCCATCAGCACACGGTCTTGAAACGCCTTGTCATTCGGGACACCGAGAGGCCGGCCTAGTTCGTAGGGCACCCACAGCGCGCGCGGTGGGTTGGTCTTCTCGGTATGAATGCGGATCAGGCTGATCTGCGTTGTCGCCAGCCCCGCTTCTTCAAACATAATGGCAAGCCCGCCCACGGCGCGCGTGCATTTCGGTCATATCGGGATCAGCAGTACGGTATCGACGCCGTCGGCGAGCATGGTCTTGGCCATGGCGCGGGCCGATTCTTCCAAGTCCACCGGATTTGCCGCGCCGGATACGGTGAAATGAAAGTTCGAGACCGACCCTATGATGCCATCGTCGGCCATTTCGTGCAGCCGCTCTATCGGAAAGCAGATATTGAGGTCTTGCTGGAAGCCGGTGCGGTCGAAATTCACCGAGACGTGGCTCATCACCACATCGGCGGGATCGACATCGCCTGGGATCACGCGGTAGTCCGTCGCGTTACGCTGGTAGACCGCGTCACCGCGCAAGTTCAACGCGGCAGTCGATACGATCGCAACCCGGCGTTCCTTGAGCGGTTTTGGCTGTACGAAGGGTTCTCGTCCCGCGAAACCGGAACAATCGAGTTCGATCATCATTTTCCGCTCACCGAGCGGTATGGTTTCCAGACGCGCCATCAGATCCCCTTCCGGTTGAATGGGAAATATAGCCGGACCGGTCCGTTCAATCCAGGTATGCCGTCGGCCTAAGCGTGCGTCACTCAGTCCTTGCGGACGAAGAGGAAATCGCCGCCTTCATGGCCGGCGCGGCGAATGTCGGAATATTCCGGCGTTTGATCGGCGTTCAACACAACGGTCTGACGAACCTTTTCGAAAAGTTGGGTGCCATCCAAGACGCTTTCGTTCCCTTGCAAGACCTTGAGGAACTGGGCCGCGAAGACGGAATGCTTGCCGCCGCCGGAGTCCGCGACCGGTTCCAGCCCACCGGAAGAGAGTACGACACGGGCCCTTTTTTCCGCGATACGTTCGATATATGCCTTGTTCCGTTCTGGCACCTTTATGGAGCGGGTGAGGGTGCCCGAATAGCAGCTATCCGCCACGACCATGACATGCTTCGCGAGTAACGCTTGTAGAGCGTCGGTTAAGTCAGCGTTCGAAACCCATCGGGAGCGGCGGTCGACCCGCGCGTTCATCGGTAGCCAATAACCGCGGCCGGATTGTTTGTCCAACCAGCCGTGACCGGCGTAATAGATAAGAAGATTGTCTTCCTCGCCCAGCTTCTCCCGCAATTCATCGAATGCATCGATGATGTCGCTACGGGTAGGATTCTCCAATAGGCTAACCTTGAAGCCATAGTTCGCCTTTAGGGTTTGCGCCACGGCCCGTGCATCAGCGACGGCGGTCTTCAACTTCGGTAATGTTTCGTAGTCATTGATGCCGATGACGACCGCATGATAGGCGCCGAAGGCTATATCCGGGATCGCACGCTTGCGGGTCACCAGAACAATCCGGTCGGCCTTATTGCCATTTGCGTCGGTCGCCGTCACGGATACCCGGTTCGAGCCAAGACGTACCGGGATTTCCACCGAAAACCGGCCCGTATCCTGATCAATGGTGACACGGCGTCCGCCTACCTCCACACGGGTAAGCCTACCATCATCGCGGGCCGCGCCGGTGATGATGGCGGTCTTTTCCGTCGTCGTGATGCTGCCACTCGTTTGAATGACGGGTTTCGCGTCATCTATCGCGCCTATCGAACGTTGTTTCGTCGCCAAGGCCTGTCTTTCGAAGGCGAGCTTCTGTCGTTGCAGCTCAAGCCGCTCACGCTCCAATGCCAACCGTTGCCTTTCGATCTCGTTCCGTGCCTCGGCATGCTGATCCGTGCGGCGAATTTCGGCGGGTTGCGGGTCTTCGCGTTCCGGGGCCGTCATGATTGATGCCGTCGCGGCCGGAGCCGGAGATTGCGGTTCCACTTGCGTCTTCGCGGTGTTCTTCGAATGCTGGAGCCGCGCGATGTCGAGATAGGCATCTTCCTTAATAGGGTAGTAGTCGTCACCAAACGTTGGAAAAATGCCGGCTATGATTTCTTTCTCGACATTGATGTGGACGCTGAAACAGCCTTCGAAGGGGCTGCTCCTGGGGGTGTCGCCGCCACCGACCTCGATGCACAGCTTGTCGTTTTCGACATGCCAGCTACCCCATACGCCGCGATTCTCCTCGTCCCACTTCCCGTCTTCTTTAAAGGCAAGCAGCCAATCGCCGCCGTCGTAACCAATACCGACTTCCGGCAACTGGATATCCTCGATGGCGCTGAACAGTTTTTCAATTTGCGGGTCTGTCAGCGTTTTATATCCGCTGTTCGCGGCAGTTTGTTGCTGCGTTTGATCGTCCGATGCCCCGGCTGCCATGGCCGAAAGCAAAACCGATATAAGAAAGGCGGGAACGAGCGATGTTCGTCGTCTGATCATCATTCGCTTCTTTTTGATTAAAGAATTTGAAGCACGAATGACGGTATTATCATACGGAGATGGTTTTTTGTCGAGACGACAAAATTGCGTTGAAGGGCGCCTTTCTATTCTAGGAGGCTATTTCGAGATTGCCGGCGTTTAGCGCAGCGGCGTGGGGTTTGGCATATTCCACGCACCGTTCCTTGGGAAAACGGATGTGGACGCGCGTGCCTTTACCCGGTTCGCTGTTCAACTCTAGAGTGCCGCCGTGCTGTTCGACGAGCATCTTGGTCAAGGGTAGGCCTAGCCCCGTTCCTTCCAACCTACGGTTCAGCGCCGAGTCGATTTGCTGAAATGGCGTAAAGGCCTTTGATATGTCACTAGGCGCGATGCCAACACCGGTATCCGTTATATCGATCGCAATGCCGTCGTCATTCCAGCAAGACACGGACACACGGCCGTGGTCTTCGGTAAATTTCAGTGCATTCGAAAGGATGTTAATCAGGATCTGCTTTACCTTCCGTGGATCGGCAAAGAGCATCGGAAGGTCATCGGCAATCTGAACCGACAGGTCCGTACGCTTCTGTCGTACCTGCTCGTGAAACACCTGCACGGTGTTTTGGATTACATGATTTAGGTCCAGGCATTCCTCATTCAGGCTGTCGGCACCAGACTCGATCTTCGAGAGGTCCAGAATGTCATTGACCAGATCGTGCAAGTGGTCTCCAGATGCCTTGATATCGTGCGCATATTGCCGATAGATAGGATCGATTCCCTTGCGGTAAACATCTTCGGCCAAGACACCGGAAAAGCCGATGATTGCGTTCAGTGGCGTTCGTAGTTCGTGGCTCATGCTCGACAGAAATTGCCGTTTGTGTTGGTCGGCCCGCTGCATTTCCTCGAAAGCCCGGTGCGATGCCTCTTGCGCTGCAACACGATCGGAGATGTCGCGGATACTAACCAGAACATGAACGCGCCCGGTGAGACTGATCGCGCTGGCCGAGATATCCGCGGGGAGGGTTTTCCCGGACTTTGTTCGACAGGAAACGATGTCCGTGCTGCCTTCTCCGTCCCGCAGGACGTCTTTTATGAACCGTGACGCTAAATCGTAGTCATGGGGATGCATGGATGCGAGGTCTTGGGTGAGAAATTCGTCATGGCTGAAACCGAGGAGCCGGGAAGCCTTCTCATTGCTGTCGACGATTTTCTTGGTTTTCGCGTCCAAGAGAATCAAGCCGTCATTGGCTTTATCGAAAAGGACCTGGAGTCGTTGCCTTTGAAGCATGCGAGAGGCGAGTTGTTGGCCGGCAACGCCCATTGCGATGCCCAGCACGAGCACTATTAGGCGAGTCGCCAAGACGCCCTCGGTGACGTCGACAAGACAATCCCAAAAGGGACCCGCGCCCGCAACGTAGTGGTCGTAACTGCTTTGTAGAATCCAGAATGAAAACCCAAGAAGTATACCGAGAATAATAAAACTGTTCTTTTGAACGAGACTTCCGAGGTTGAGTTTTCTTAACGACATGACTAAATCTCGCGAAATTGTCGATACGATAAGGCGAAACACCAAAATGCCAGGTCACGGGGTGGCGGCCCTTGACGACATTTGGCACGGAGGTGTTTTGGGTAAAGGGACATACAATTTTTGCGAAAAATACCGGAAAAATTTCAATTAAAACAGATATATAGAATGTCAGGAGTTGGTTAATAAATTATTAGCAAATACTGAAAATTATCCACGCATTAGATTTCGATAATCGGCTAAAAGAACCAAACATTACGGTTCGGGATCGGGACTGAGTTCGGGCGCGAAATTACATGTCGCGTTGCCCCGATGGGCAGTGCTTCCTTATAGTTCGATACAACCACCAGAGGCTGGCTAATGAATGATACATGGCAATACCAAGTAAGGATAAATCTTGACGATACGCTGGCTGAAATCGCGCGGCGTAACCCGAACGATCCGGCCCTCAAACCGTTGGTGGATGTCTTGGCAAGGCACGGGGCGACGTTGAAATGTCAATATGATGCCTTTGCCGGCTATGTCGCGGAGGCGGAAGAACAGGGTGTGGAGAGCTATCCTCTCTATGCCTGGACCAAGGCGACAATTGAGATTCCCGAAAAGAAAGCGAAGTACGTCAAGGCATTCACACTTTATGTGGACGGCGATGAAGTTTACGATCGGGCGAAGGCCGATCCACTCGAAGCCGACTTGCGGCCCTTGCTCAATAGTCAGGTAATAGAGCGCCTGTCGAAACACGACACCAATCCGGCGAATAATCCGCAGCCACCGAAAAAATATCGATCGTAGATTTGACTTATGCTGCTAAAGGCGGCTGCGAGATTATTTTCCCAGGCGTGCGTTGCTGGCCTTGTTGATTGGGGCTTCGTTTTAGGAACCGAGCACGTCGTGCAACAGGTCTGCCAATTCGGCGCGGCGGAACGGTTTTAGCAAAAATGGAATACCGTGGTCTTCATTCTCGACATCGATATTGTCGGCGGCGTAACCGGACATATAGATGATCTTCAAATCGGGTCGATACTCTCGTGCTCGCTTTACCAAAGATGGTCCGTTGAGTTCTCCCGGCATCACGACATCGGTTAACAGGAGAGCTATACTGTCCGTCTCCTCCACGATTTTTAGCGCCGATACGCCGTCCTTCGCGGTGAGGACATGATAACCTAAACCGGTTAGCAGGTTTTGGGCTAACTCAAGCAGGTCCGGATTGTCTTCCACGACAAGCACCGTTTCGGCGTCGGACGTTGAAAGCTGGTTATTGTCGTTCAAGTGCGGCCTGGGATCTATTGTGTCGGGGGAATGAAATTATATCGGACCCATCAGGCAGGCGCTAGTGTGCCGCCCGGCGTGTGCCTGCGACAACACCCCGCGCTTGAGCGCATTGAGCGGTGGCTAGCGAATGGGATAATGTATTTTCCGAGAATTGCGTTGGCGCGATGAGCCCCTGAAAAACCAGCCGGAGATTTCTTTTATGTTCGACACTGAAATATTCATTGAGGATTGTAAGAGCGCCCTTGCCGCGGACTCGAGCCATAAAGCGGTCCGTGAAGTCATGGCGGAGGCGGTGTCCGATCCCGGTAGTCTGATGAAGGTGTTGGGAGAACCGACCGAGGCAGGTTTCACGCCGCTGTATCATTCCGACGAGCTCACCATTCTGAATTTTGCCTGGGCACCCCTGATGACGCTGATGCCGCATAATCACAATATGTGGGCCGTGATCGGTATCTATAGCGGCCGGGAAGACAATATATTCTGGCGCAAGACGGAAGGTGGCCTTGAAGCCGCTGGCGCGGAAGCCTTGTCGCTTGGCGATGCGGCGCCACTTGGCAGGGACGTCGTCCATTCGGTGACCAATCCGATTGAAAAGATCACGGCGGCCTTGCATGTCTATGGTGGCGACTTCTTCGCGCCGGGCCGCAGTGAATGGGATCCCGAGACCTTGGAAGAACGCCCCTTCGATGTTGAACGCAGCCGGCGCTTGTTCCGGGAAGCCAACGAACGCTTTTCCGCGGTGGCCTGATGTCGGTGGCGACGTTTACGTCGGCGAATTTTGCCCTGCAAGGTGGGGTAACGCTGCCGGTACTGGACGTCGCCTATGAAACCTACGGCGATCCGGCGAATGCCAGCGATAACACATTGTTGCTTTTGCATGGCTACACGTCGAGCGCGCATGCCGGCGGTGGCGGTGAAGAAACTCCCGGATGGTGGGAGTTCCTGATCGGTCCCGGCCGAGCAATTGATACCAACCGCTATTTCGTGGTGGCTCCGAACATGCTGGGGTCATCCTACGGCAGCACGGGCCCGGCTAGCCTCGACCCGGGGACGGGTAAACCGTACGGACCCTCTTTCCCTAATATCACCACGCGGGACATGATCGAAACCCACCGACGACTTCTCGATCACCTTGGCGCGGGGGAACTTGCCGCGGTCGTCGGTTATTCCTATGGCGGCTACCTGACCTTCGAATGGGGCGTGACCTATCCAAATCGAATGCGTGCATTGGTGCCGGTGGCAACGGGCGCCACCGGACGCGGCGACGACAGCACGGTCCGGGAACTCGAAGCCCATTTCGAACAGGCGCCGGGATGGGACAGCGGCAATTTTTACGGAAACGGGGCAGGGGTTCGGGAGCGATTGATCGATTTCCGAACCAACGTGTTGCGGAATTACGGTGTCGATCAAGAGCTTCGAGACAGGGGACTTGGCGAGAAGGACATCGAAACAGAACTTCGCGGACAAGCGGAGGCCTGGGCGAGGGATTTCGATCCGAATTCTCTGATCACGCTACGCCGCTGCGCGGTTCGATATGACGCAAAACCGAGTTTGACAAAAATAACGGCGCCGTTGTTATACGTACTGGCGACGACAGACGCGCTGTTCGGGCCCGAGTTGGGCGCGCCGACGGTTGCCCACATCAACGAGGTTTCGGGTGCGAGTGCCGAGTATTTTGAACTCGACTCCTCGTACGGGCACCGAGCACCATCAGTCGATTGGGCGAAGTGGGGAGATGCGTTGCGTGACTTTCTCAATCGACACGCGGCGTTGGAAAAATAACCGGTGGGATTTGAGAAATGAGTGAAACGGTGCAGTTCGAACGAGCGCATGACATCGTGATAGCGGCCGCGGCCGGCGCGATCTTGGACTATGTGACCAATCCGAATTCTTGGCCGGAGTGGATCGCCGCGTCGCATCATATTGAAAGCCCGGACAGGCCACTCGAGGTCGGCGACAGTTTCCATGAGCGGTGGCACACGCGTACGGGCGAAGTTGTTCTCGATTGGACTGTTACCGCACGAACCCATCCATCATCTTGGACGGCGGAGACGAGTACCACCTTTATCGGCGACATCGTCGTCCGATACGATATAGAAGACGCGGACGGTGGCTGCCGCTTTATCCGCACGGTGATCAACCCAACCCGCCCGAAACCGCCGACGGAAGATATGGTCCACCGTATCGATGCCGAAGCCGAGATCAGTTTGCGCAACATAAAGGCCAACGTCGAACAACGGATACGCTGAGAAGTCCGTGTCTATTCTCGCATCTAGAACGGGCGGTCGCCATGGATGCAGGTACGGTGCATATGCCGTGTATAGCGTTCCATATCGTAAGGTTCGGCGTTGTGCATGACGCGGCGGTTGTCCCAGATGACCGTATCGCCAACGCGCCATTGGTGCCGGTAGATAAAGTCCGGTTGCAGGCAGTGTTCGAAAAGCTCGTGTAGCAGATCACGGCTCGCCGCTTCGTCCATATCTTCGATATGCGTGGTATGGCCCGGATTAATAAACAATGTCTTACGGCCTGTTTCGGGGTGGGTGCGGATTATGGGGTGATAGGTTTCCTTCAGGGCGGCGAGTTGTTTCGGCGTCAACGGTGGGCGGGGGCTGCCTTCGGCCATGACTTCAAGATAATGCTTGCGGAAGGTATGGGCGGCGCGTTTGCCTTCGATCCGTTTCTTGATCGTGACAGGTAAGGTTCGGCAAGCCTGTTCCAGGTCGGCGAATAGGGTATCGCCCCCTGTTGGCGGTACCTCGATTGCGTGCACGATTGTTCCCAGGTTGGGTTCTTCCTCGAAACATAGATCGGAATGCCAATAGCGGCCGGCGTCGGTTATTCCAACATTCTCACCGTTCACCACACGGTTCGATAAAACGACGATTTCCGGCTCGCCTGGCATCAAGACCTTGTCAGGTGTCGAAGGGCGGCGTCCCATCAGAGGGCCAAAGCGGCGGGAAAAATGGAGTTGTGCATCCGGCGAAAGCGGATGATCGCGGATCAGGATAACGCCATGGTCGAGGAAGGCGCGATGGATTGCCTCGAAATCCTCGGCGCGGCCCGGGTCCGCCCCCACGACCTCAGCCGCGAATCCCTCTCCCGGATGTCTGACCTTAATTGCCATTCCTATCGCTTCCCTCGCAAACTGTATTTGAAGATGTCGATGGAATTTTAAACCACCGGCTTCGTCCGAGTAAAATTTCAAAATCGTAGTTTGTCGTAGGTATTCAGGGTGACCGGGCATTGCGATGGCATCACTTGGAATAAGGCGAAATTATTTTCAAATTTTTTGAAAATTCGGACGAACGTTAACCTACGACTCATGACTCGGGAGCATGATGATTTTGACAGGCCGAACCGCGAACCGCGGTAGACCAAATTGGACCCGAACGAAAGAGGAGTGATTACAAATGAACACACTGACAAGCCTGCAAATCGAGCAATTGGTCCAACTCGTTGAGCGCAAAATTCTTTGCATGACAGGCGAGGAAATGGCTGAGAAATCTGAAATCCAAATTCTCAAGGATTGTCGTGATTTTCTGCGAGACGCCAAGTCCCTGGCCGCGAAGCATCTGGAACATCTGATTGATTTGGTCGAAATTCGCATTCTTTGCGCGGCCGCGGATGGCGATGCCGATGATCGGGAATTCGCACTGCTGAAAGCTTGCCGCTCCACCCTTCTGGAGATCGCTTCCGGACGTCGCGACGTAAGAGTTATCCCATTTCCCGCACTCTATTTGCTTGAGGACGCGGAAGCGGCGCTCCATTAAAAAAATTAGGAATGCAGATTAGCCGGCGTTTGCAAGCGTGCCTTCGCCGGCAGCCTATTCGGTAGACACGATCAGGACACAAGAGGGCCGGCTGGCTTATCGATTTAGGTCGGCAACGCAGAGCTTCTTGCGCAGCAGCCGAGAAGTGGCGACGGATTCGAAACCGATTTGTTCGTAAAAGGTATGTGCCTCGTCGCGGTCTATATGTGAGGCCAGAACGATGGAAGAGTATCCTTCCCTGATCGCCCAAGCCTCGGCTTCGTCCATAAGAATTTTTCCGACCCCGCTCCGACGATGCGAACGATCGACGGCCATGGCTTGGACCACCACTTCTCTTGGTTTTTCCAGTGCCGGTCGAACGAATGCGTGTAGAAAGCCGATTACCCGCCGCGATAAATCCGCCACCCAAATCACATGGTCATCCGTGTTCACCAGAAAATCGAAACGGCTACGAATTTCATCAAGCGGGATGTCGTATCCCAGTTGTAGGACTAGACTTCGAACCGTTACGGAATCGTCCGGTGTCATGAGTCGTATCGTTGGGCCACCATCCACCGGAGGGATTTTCGCCGTCTAGTCGGATTCACGGCCGCCGAATACCGGCGCGCGTTTTTCGAGGAACGCCCGCATACCTTCACGGGCGTCGTCGGCTAGAAAGACTTGACGCTGAGTTTGATACTCATAGGCGAAGCCTTCGGCCATTGAAACCCTCGCGCCGAGATAGACACCTTCCTTAATTCGCGCCAATGTCGTTGGAGGTCCCGATGCAAGCCGCATGGCAAAGCGTGCAACTTCTTCCTCGAATTCGTCATGCGGATAGACATGATTGAGTATTCCAAGGCGGGACGCTTCCGTCGCGTCGATTCGGTCGCCGAGCATCATCAATTCCATTGCCTTCGCCGTGCCGACCAGTTGCGGCAGGAGCGAGAACCCGCCCCAATCGGGAACAAGGCCGATTTTCACGAAGCTCTCCGCGAAGATTGCCCGATCACTTGCGAGACGGATGTCGCAGGCAAGAGCGAGGTTCATACCGCCACCCGCCGCGGCGCCATTTACCGCGGCGATAACCGGTTGCGGCATCCGCCTTATGGTTTGAACGACATGCGCCGCCATCGTCATACGCGCTTCAACGACCGCGGTATCGTTGGCGTCTTGAAGGTCGGCCATGCTGGCGATATCGCCACCGGCACAAAACGCCTTGCCGGCGCCGGTAATTACGACACAGCGGACCGCACTGTCATCGGCGAATGATTCGAGGGTCTCCAGCAGTTTCTCCCTCATCCCATCGCCGAACGCGTTCATGGCTTCAGGCCGGTTCAAGGTTATTGTCCCGACACCGTTTTCGACGGCGACGATTAGTCGCTGATCATTCATCTTTGCCTCCGCGCCTGATTCTTGGCATGCTCTTGTAACGGTAACCGGTTGCGCCAATCCGGGAAACCTTCAAAGGCCAATAAAGTGGCGCGCCAAAGGGGAGAATGCCAATGATTGCGAGGAATAGGAGCACCGGCTGGGAATGGCTCGCGGCGAGCGCTATTGCGGCGGTTATCGTTGGGGCGATCCTGGTTGCGTTCTTAAATCGTGGGCTGGGGTAGTGTGATGATTGTAGCGTTCGTCGAATTGGATTCGGCGAAGGTTGGGATCTGAAACTCGCCGACACTCGATACCCGACACTCGATTATAGTGTGCAGATCCAGGCGAAATTAAATGCCTTGAACGTCACGACTTGAGTGCGAGGTACGGTCGTACGCTGAAAGTACGTTATATTCGAGGGCGCGATTTATGGCCCCGCCGGACGCTGATTCTAATCTTACGGTGAGACGCTCGCGCAAGGTGAAAAGACGTCGGAAGGAAGTTCCGGCTGTACATGATGCTCCGACTGATGCTCTGGATCGTCGAGTAAGTGCCCGCATGCCGGACACGACGCGGTCGCTTTCATTGTTTGACGGGCCGACGGTGGTGAGTCTCGCTTGTCGGTAATGCCATTTGGAAAAATTCGGTTCAGGTATTGATAGTCCAGGGGGCGCTCAAGTTCGAATATACCATGAACTTTATCTATGCCGTACCCCTTGGCATATTTCGCGGCCCAGGAAAGCGCTTGCTCGAAGCGCACGCTCTCGGCGTCCCCGTTTCGGGGGAATTCGATACTCGTGTCGCCGATCCGGTAGGTGCAGAGCACCTCCGTCAACATGCCCGTGGCTTCGGATTTCAACAACGAGCCTAGCCCTGCATAGACGAGAATGTGATTTCCTTCATCTTGCGGCATGGTCGCCATGGAATCGTACAAATATATTTGCATGACACCTCGAATTAAATAATTATAATACGAATATAGTATTGAATTCAGTAAAAACGTCAAATACTTTTAATTTACTAAATAAAGCACAGAAAAATTATCAAACTAACAAGAAATAAATTTGAATTACTGAAAAAATTAATATTTATTTTTATGTAAATTCACCATGACTCGTCGAGTGACGCGCTGAATAGATCGTAATCCGCGCGATACTTTTGTGTCGGGTATTTCAAACTCCGCGAGGTTGGTATGCGCGAAGATCGATATCAATAAGTTAGACCAGATTCACACGGTTTTTGGATCACCGAAGGCGATTCCAACAAACCCTGATCCGATCTAGGGAAAGAGCACCGGTGGGGACGGGTAGACACCAGCCACATGATGTCGCTATCGAACGATAGGAAAGCGGCTGTTATGAACGCCGACGACGCAGCAAGCATACACCGGCCAGGCCCAATGCGAACAAACCCACCATGCCCGGCTCCGGAACCGACGTGGATTGGCCGCTATTGCTAACGGGTGTGCCGCGAAGTTCGAAAGCGAATCCCTGATCCGAAACGTGACTCTCGCTCAACACTTGCAGGAAGTGCTGGCCGCCGACGAGATCGGGTAGGTCAAGGCTATATTCGAAGTCCAAATCATCGGAGAAGGCGCCAACTTCGGAGGCGCCAAAAATATACTCGCCATCGAGCCAAACGAACAGGCCGCTGCCGGCGCTAGCCCGCAATTCGACGTCCGTCCAGCTATCGGTCCCAATTTCGAATTTATATACGATCGCGATTTCCGAACCTTCCGCGCGGGCGGCCAATACGGCCGCCAGAGTTTCCCAATCCTCGGGCAGGTTTTCCGGGTTGCCGAGCCAGTCGTCAAGCGCTTCCGCCGCGGCAGTGAGATCGGGTTCCGGTGCGATCGGGGCGGTATCCTCACAGGGTTCGGCGAGGCACATGAAAATACCCGAAAGGCTGGCGTCGTCCAGAAGGGCACCCAAATCGACCGCCATTCCAGGGGTGTCGGAACCTTCGGTGATGCTGCGTTTGGCCAAAACTTGCCGATCCTCGAAAGCGGGGGTGTCGCTGTCGGTATTGCTTGTAACTGGCGCGGTGGTTTTTTGTTCCTCGGTCGCGCCGGACGAACCGGTGCGCGTCGCCGCGAAGCTTGCCTGGCGCGTCGAGCCACCACCGCTTGAAGCACCCTTTGAAGCCGTTGAACCGCCTTTGGAACCGCCACTTGATCCGTTGCTGGCGGTCCGCGTCGTCGGGGTGCTACCGTTCGCGCCGTTGAAGCGCATGACCGGACGCGTGGCCCGTGTTTCGGGGCCGGCCGCAGGTTCGATATCGCCCAGCGATTCAGCCAATGTTTCCATGACAACCGGGGACAAGCCAACTTTGTCGATTTCAAAGGGCTCGGCGATAATTGCCGAAATGGCGCGGCCTTCGGGTAGGCCATGGAAATCGATGCGCAACTGACCGTCCTCGACGATGGCCCAGCCTTCGATGCCGAGGCCAAGCGCGGTGCGCCGAATCGTGGTTTGCTCGTTGGAAACGATTTTCTCGCCGCCGCCGGTTAATTTGACGCGCTCGCGCGCGCCATCGGCGATGCTCTTGATCGGAGATCCGTTCAGATCGATGTCACCGCCAAAGGGGCTTTCGAGCGGGTCGGCATCGGTCGTCGCATCGCGAACGATCATCACCCGATACAAGCCGTTCGGCAACGTTGCTTCGAATGACGTCACCGATGTGATGCCATCGGTCAGCGCGGTCGAACCGGGAATAGCCTTGGCGTTTTCGCTGGCCTTCAACGCCTCGGGCGTAACGGGCGTGAAGCCGGTGTGTATCTGTGAACCATCGGCGCCTAGATCCCAGCCCACGGCCCCTTTCGCGAGGCGATAACCGTTATCGACATCGATATCGGCAAGGCCGCCGGATTCGAGCGTCAAGGACGCCACCGCGGCAATGCGCCATGCGGCGTCGCCGGCATTCTCATGTTGGGGAAGGGTACCGATAAGCTGTTTCGCGCGTGTCAGGATTCCGTCTTCGGCGTTGGCCGTCTTATCAAAAAAATCGCGCAGCCGGCGCAAATTGTCTAAGCCGCCATTCAGCGCATTCATTTGCGCCTTGAGCGCTTCCAGGCCGGTTGGTGCCGCCGCTGGCAGCGCTTCTTTGTTCGTTGCCTTCGGTTCCAGCGTACCGGTTTGCGCGGCGTATAAGGTTGGTGCAAGCGCGGATGCGGAAAGAAGCATGGCCGCCGCGCCGAAAGCAGTGCGAGTGGCACCCTTTAGCACTTTGAATTCAATATGTTTATTGAATTTAAAAACCATGCTCAACGACCTACAAAGCCTTTCAATCATTTGCGTGGGGCGCTTTTGCTCGCGCGCCTGTTCGCGATTGATGCAAATATAGGGAGAAGATGATTCTACGACGTCATCCAAACGGATGATATTCAATCCAATTTTATCGATATTTGTTCTTGTTAACTAAACGCGAGCTTGAAAAATCCTATATTACGTTGTTTTAAAATAACTATTAGGCGATATCTGTTTAGATAGAATTGTGAAAGTTAACCATTTTTCGGGAAAATTATTTCCATAATCGGGGCGTGGCGAGGTCGCAATTCGCGTTGTTCATTTTCCACCGGCGGATGCGTCTCTTCGATATGGCGACAATCGAACACCGCCGTGATTAAATCGAGCCAATGGCCAATTCCACCGGGAAGTCGTTGTTTTGTTGAAGCATCAGTTTCTTTCGTCGTTTGACGCAATCCTTTTGGATGTGAATGGAACCTTCATGTTCGGTCAGGATCGATTTGGTCCGGATGAGGATTATGGCGCCACATACCGTTCCCTGGGCGGCGGTAAGTTTTCCGACCGTCAAGTTCGAGTACTTATTGACGCGTGTCTCGAGCGTATGACCGTGATCGGTCGGAACCCGGCGCGATACAACGATTTTCCTTCCGTCGATGAAACATTGGATTTTGCTTCGGGGCTTGTTGCCCCGGACCGTTGCGATCGCGCTCTTTTAGCCCGGGTGATTGCACGGCATGAGATTGGCGTAGTGCCAATTGACCATGCTGATGCGCTCCGCGAATTGGCAAGGAGCCACCGCCTCGGTGTCGTGTCGAACATTTGGTCGAATAAGGCATTATGGTGCCAGGCCTTCGGGGATGCCGAAATCGATAGCCTATTTGATGCCATTATTTGGTCGTCCGATGCACGGGCCATCAAGCCGTCGTCCGAAATTTTCGAACGCGCCATCGCCGCAATGGATATTCCACGGGAGCGGATTGTTTTTGTTGGCGACAACCCTTCACGGGATGTCGTTGGCGCGAAACAAGTCGGGCTTGCGGCGATTTGGATAAATGACGGCACAGGCACGCCACCCGAAGTCGCGCCGGACTTGATTATCAAATCCCTTACGGAACTCGTGAGCGCCGAACCACATTGATTGATATCAATAAGTTAGATAAGATTCACGCCGTTTGCGGATCGCCGAAGGCGATTCCAACAAACCCTGATCCGATCTAGATACCGTCGACTAGCAATCCCTCGGCCGAAGAACCGGTATTCCGTAAACCGATCAACGGTTTGTATTCCGGGTCGTCATACCAGCCCTGGGCTGCGTCACGGCTTGGGAACTCAAGGACCACGACGACGGACGGCAGCGCACGGCTCCCTTCGATACGAATTGGTTCGGTGCTTCTGATAATCACCTTGCCGCCATGCTTTGCGACCAGAGGCTTTACCTTGTCGCCATATTCGGCCCCCCACGATGGGTCGGAAATGTCGATCTCAAAGATTAAATATGCAGCCATCATCAAATCCCGGCGCCGTAGGTGAAGGGGCCCAAACCATACGCTCGCGCGGCCGTTCCAAGCAACGGATAATTGAAACGGAGGCGCCTCGCTCAAGGAGACGTTCACGTTCCAAAATCGGCTTATTTCTTCTTGCTTCGCCTTTGTTCCGGATGAAGGCTTGCGCCAAGAATATGGTCACTCGCGGCGATAACGTGCGCGCTCGACGCGACGATCAGAGGATCCGCGGCATGGACGACCTTGGTGTTCTTATTTGGATAAGGTAAGGTATGCAAAAAGTCTCGTAAACAATTGAGCCTAGCGCGTTTTTTGTCATTAGATTTGACGATTGTCCAGGGGGCGTCGGCCGTGTCCGTGTAGAAGAACATAGCCTCTTTCGCTTCGGTATAATCCTCCCATTTATCGAGGGACTGCTTATCGATCGGTGATAGTTTCCACTGTTTCAGCGGTTCGAGTTCTCGGGACTTGAAACGGCGAAGCTGCTCTTCGCGCGTGACGGAAAACCAGTATTTGTACAGGCGGATGCCGCTTCGTGTCAGCATGCGTTCAAGTTCGGGCGTTTGACGCATGAACTCCAGATATTCGTTCGGACTGCAAAATCCCATCACGCGCTCGACGCCGGCGCGGTTATACCAGGAACGGTCGAACAGCACGATTTCGCCGGCCGGCGGCAAATGCTGGATATAGCGTTGAAAAAACCATTGCGTGCGCTCTTTTTCGGTTGGTTTATCAAGGGCAATGACACGCGCGCCCCGTGGATTGAGATGTTCCATGAAGCGTTTAATCGTTCCACCTTTCCCCGCCGCATCCCGGCCTTCGAACAACAGAACGATTTTTTGACCGGTTGCCTTGACCCAATCTTGCGCCTTCAGCAGCTCGAGCTGCAGTTCCGCCTTTTGTCGTTCATAATCCTTCCGGCGTATTTTCTGCTTGTAGGGGTACTCGCCGGATTCGAACAAATGACGGATCGTATCGGGGTCATGTCCGGATTCCACCATCCGGGGCGCGTCGGAAACTTGCGATGTTTCCGATAGCATATTTTGCGGGGAAATTGGCGTATTCCCATCCGATAATATGGCATTCTTCCGCGCTTTTGCAGGGGCCTTGCGCGACGTTTTCGAATTGCCGTTTTCAACAGTTTTTAAACCGGCTGTATCGTCCATCTTTTTCTCAATCCAAAGCGATTCGGGTCAACTTACAACCTTACATGTTATCAGATGGTTCGGCGTTGATTCAGATCAAATCACGGTTCGGACGGTAAGACCCCGTCCATCAATCCGATATTCTGGCGCAGAACCGGTCAATTCTCCGTTTTAAACCTTAATATTTTGCCATATTGGTGTCGATTTCACGCGCCCAGCTGTCAATTCCACCCATCAGGTTTGTCGCATGGTGGAAGCCGTTATGACGCAGCCACTGTGTGACCTGCATGCTGCGCATGCCGGAATGGCAAACGATTACGAGCAGCGTATCCTTATCGAGCTTGTCGAGATTGGCCGGTACGCTCTGCATCGGTATGTCGAGGCTGCCGTCGATCTTGCAAATCGCCAGTTCTTGCGGTTCTCGAACATCGAGGATTGTCATCGGATCCTTAGATTCGCGTAGCGCGGAAAGGTGTTGGACCGATATTTCCAGGGGCGTCTGATCTGACATATTATTCATTCCCGACAATTCCAATTCCATTGATATCAAAAATAGGGCTCCACGGTCAGCCGTCAACGCGCCCGGGCACCCGGCACGAGGTTTGATATATATATTAGGCGATTGATCCGTACGTGGCCGGCGCGCAGAATGTTCATGAACAACCGCGACGCCGGCAAGGCGTTGAGTGGTTAGCGGTATCGCGCAAGGGGGATTTTTAGGATGGCCATCGTCAAGAACACCGTTAAACAGCGTCTAAGGGACGGCAAGATCGCTGCGAGCTTTAATGTCAGCCGGCTGCGCACGGTCGAGTTGCCGCAAATCGCCAAGGCTTGTGGTTTTCACTGGCTCTTTATCGATCTAGAGCACTCGACAATGGATCTCGATACCGCGGGGCAAATCGCAACGGCATCGTTGCCGGTGGGAATCGCGCCGATAGTCCGCGTTCCGGAAGGCGACGTAAACCGGGCCGCGCGGATTCTCGATGCCGGCGCGCAAGGCGTCATCTTTCCCCATGTTCAGAACGCCGAGGAAGCACGGGCTTTTACCGCCGCCTGCCGGTTTCCGCCGATTGGAACAAGGTCGATGACCTATGGCGGGCCGCAACTCGAATATGAAGCCGTCCCACCGTCGGAAGCAATGGAGGGCGGCAATACCGAAACTTTGGTCGTCATGATGATCGAAACACCGGAAGCGGTCGCGAATGCGGCGGATATCGCGGCCGTGGAAGGGGTGGATGTGTTGCTGGTCGGGGGCTCGGATTTGTCGACGACGATGGGCATCTCCGGTCAGTTCTCCAATCCGGATTTTCTCGAAGCGATCGACACGGTGATCGCGGCCGCGCAGGGGGCGGGTAAATGGCCCGGACTCGGCGGTGTCTATGATGAAAAAATTCTGCCGGATTTCGTCAAACGGGGTATGCGGTTCTTTTTGGGCGGCGCCGACATGTCCTTTATTTTGGCCGGCGGCCGTGCGCGCGGCGCCTTCTTCAACGGGCTTAAGGTTTAGCGGCTTGGCTTGCCGAGGGCGATTTTAGGACAATCGCGGCGACACCGGCAATAATCACACAGGCGCCGAAGAGTCTTTCCCAACTTGCGGGTTCGTTCAAAAACAACATGCCCGCCAGCAACCCGAATACTGGCGTGAGAAGCGTCAGCGGCAATGCCTGATTGACTTGGTAGCGCTGCAAGAAGTGATACCAAACGCCGTAACCGAATATCGTGACCGCAAAAATCAAATAGACGAGGCCGAAAATTGTGGCGCTGCCCACATTCGTCAGCGCTTCGCTGTGACCGGACTCGATTAGCAAGGATGAAATCAGCATTTGCGGGGCCGCGAACGCGGCAATCCATCCGTTAAGCGCGAACGGATCCATGACACCGAGCCGTTTCACCTGGATCGAAGATACGGCCCATAGGAAGGCGGCGATGAGAATAAAGAGGACTGAAACCGGCGCGCTCGCTGTTTGGGGGTCGCCGGTGAGCAAAAAGACACCGACAAACGCAATCGCCATGCCGAAGGCGCGACGACGGCCGATATGTTCCTTGAACACCAAGACGGCCAGCAAGGCGGCGAACGGTACCTGTGTTTGCATCAACATGACCGCCACGGAGGCGTCGACGCCCAGCAAACCCGTAAACCCAAATGCGAAATGAAGGAAGCCGAGACTGACCGAAATCGCGAAAACCGACCCGAGCCGGGTCCTCTCACGCCACATGAAGGGCATTAGAACGAGTGCTGTTATGGCGTACCGTATTGCCATGAAGAGCATGGGCGGCAATTCCGCAATGGCAACCTTTGCAACCACGAAGCTGCAACCCCATACGAGCATTACCAAAACGGCAAGGAACAAATGGGCCGTTTTCATCGGGTATTACTCAGGCGGATTTGGCGTCATCGAAGAGCGTGTCGATCACCGGGCAGTGGGGTGCACTATTTCCCGCGCAACGGTTTGTCGCGTTTTGCAGCGTGGCGGCTAGCTGCTCCAGTTCGGCAATTCGATTTCGAATGGCACTAATATGCGTCAATGCCATGGCTTGCACGTCGTCGCAGGGCGCTTCCGCTTCCGACAGCGATAGAAGACGGCGTATCTCCGCGAGGGAAAATCCCATCGTGCGAGCGCGCAGAATAAAGTCGAGTGTCCTCGTGTGTTCGGCGGCATAGGTGCGATGACCGCCTGCGCTACGCGGAGGCTCTGGTAGCAGCCCGATCCTTTCGTAATATCGGATCGTTTCGATATTGCAGCCCGTGTCCCGGGAAAGGGCGCCGATGCCGTATCGCATTGTGTCGTCCTTCAAAAATATTACTTGAATCCGTAGCCGCTACGGATTGTAGCATGGCGATATGAGCAATCTTCTTAAAGTCGGAATTGTTGGCACCGGGATTGCGGCGCTGTGTTGTTTTACGCCCGTTCTGGTCATACTGCTTGGTGCCCTTGGGTTATCCGCCATGGTGGGCGTTCTTGACTATGTGCTGCTCCCCACCCTCGCGCTCTTTATCGCAATAACGGTGTATGCCATATGGAAACGCAAGACATCGAGCTAAATTCGACCATCACCTGTCCCGAATGCGGTCATGCCGAAACCGAGACGATGCCGACGGATGCGTGTCAGTATTTTTATGACTGCAAGGGGTGTTCTGTGGTCTTGAAACCAAAGCAGGGCGATTGCTGTGTGTACTGTTCGTACGGCACGGTGCCCTGTCCGCCCATACAACTTGGAAAAAATTGCCACGTATAAATCGTGGCATTGGCTTCACGGTGTTTAGGAATGCCGCTCCCTGCCGGGCGGGCAGGCCAATGCGTTGCGTAATGTGGCAACCCGGAACGGTTTCGAAATTGATTGAATATCGAGATCTTCAACGTCGTCGAGCTTTTTGTTTAGTTTAGCCTGGCCGACTGGGGAGCCGGTGGAAACCAGCACTTTTGAGCCGTATTCACGATCATGTAGCCAGTCAATGAGTTCGATACCGTCGATGTTCGGTAGAATGATATCAAGCATAACAGCGGTCGGGTTGAAACGGTCGAACGCTTTCTTGAAATCCTTGCCATGCGACGTTACCACGACATCGTAACCGGACTCCGCCGCGACACGGCGGACTACTTCGGCCAAGGCGGGTTCCGTATCAATCACCAGTAATCGTTTCTCGTTCATAATAAAATCCCATGCGCAAATTGATCGGCGCAAATTTTTCAAATTTATGTAGGGGTGGCCACGAGGGCCACTGGTTCAATTTAAGGAAATATTAACTATACCCAGACAGGAAGATAGTTAGATGAATCCCTGTTGGGGACTCTACTTACACGCGCGCTAATTCTAAGCGCCGAACTTCAGAATCTGAATCACACGAGTTTTAAATAGTTGGTGTACTGATTCACGTGAAATTCAATCCCTTGAAATTCACGATCAGGACATTAGGCGACGTTTTTCATCAACGCTATGCGTTGGGTCGGTTGGAAGCCGACGTGATAAAGAAA
>JAJFJC010000421.1 GCA_021774385.1 Alphaproteobacteria bacterium | reverse complement strand
CATGATTCATAAGCAAGCCTTCCTGCACGCAATCAGCTAGCGGCTCCAGTTGAAGGGTATTGGGGCATGAAAAGAAAATCTAATAAAACAAAGTAAATACCTTCATTCAGGTAAATAATGTTGCATCAAAGCAACAAAAATTACTGAAATAGGTATCATTGTATATAGAAGTATTATTGTATGTTTGGTAATTTGGTAGTTAAGCATACTAAAATACCATTATTTAGCTTAAAGATATCCTTCATGGGCTTTAGTTTTGTTTGCTGATATTTCCGCGAGCGAACATGCGAAACAAATAAGTGGTTTTGCTGATCTAAATGTAGGAATAAAAAGAAAGATTCCCATCGGCATTCCGTAACCGGTGCGCAAAACCAGACGGCTATCATTAGCGGCCTTGCCATGTTGCCCGGCTACGCTTATTTTGCGCGCCGACGTGCCGCCTTAGCTCAGTTGGTAGAGCATCGCATTCGTAATGCGGGGGTCGCAAGTTCGAGTCTTGCAGGCGGCACCATCTCTTTTCCCCTTGTCCCAATTGGTTCTGCAGATAAAGTTGGCGTGGTTGCGGAAAACCGCACGCGTCAGGATACTGCGAAGGGGAAATGGATTGATAAAACTCGGCCTCTACAGTTCCATTGCCAATCCGCCGCGCGGCGACAATCTCGACCGGTGCGTTCGCGAAGCTGTCGCCGAGGCCGAGCTTGCCGAGGCTTGCGGGTTCCACGGGTTCTTCTTTGGCGAACATCATCAGGACAAGGATGGGTTTTTACCTTCGCCGCTGATTGTTTGTACCGCGGTTGCCGCACGGACAAAGCGCATTCAGATCGGTACTTCCGTTCTCTTGCTACCCCTGCATCACCCGCTTCGCGTGGCCGAAGATGCCGTAACACTTGATATCGTCTCCGGCGGCCGTTTGGCGCTTGGCGTTGGCCTCGGGTATCAAGAGGACGATTTTCGAGCCTTTGGCGTTGAGAAGAAGCACCGTGTCGGGCTTTTCGAGGAGGGTGTGGCGCTGCTTCGGCACGCCTGGACCGGCGAGCAATTTTCCCACCAGGGGAAACATTTCAATATTGATGACGTCCGCGTCTTACCACGTCCGATCCAACGACCAGGGCCACCGCTCTGGATCGGCGGTTGGGTACCCGCGGCGGTGGAGCGGGCGGGTCGTCTCGGTGACGCCATCGTTTTGGGACCAAGCATGCCGCTCGCCGAGACGCGGGAACTTGCACGGTGTTACCGTGCGGCCGCCGACAAGGCGGGACGCAAACCGGAAATAATACTCATGCGGGATGCCTGGGTCGCAGACGGTTTGGAAGACGCGGCGCGGATATACGGTCCCGAGGTTATGGAGGCCTATAAGTATTACTGGCGGAATGGCGCAACGGCTTTCCAAGGAATCGACTCCGAGGAATCCTTCGAATTTGAAAATATGTGGAAGGACCGCATAATTACGGGGTCTCCGGAAGATTGTGTCGCGGAATTTCGGCGGTGGAGCGAGGCGGTCGGAAGCGACTATTTTCTCCTGCGTTTGCGCCATGCCCATTCAGGTGGCCCACCGCATAAGGAAATCATGGCGGCGATCGAGCGCTTTGGCCGCGATGTGATCCCACATTTGGCATAAACAAGGGAACGGTGTCATGACCAATGCGATAGGCGAGCTTGAAATTATTCCCTCCGGCGACCCCTTGGGCGCAGAGGTTCGCGGTGTGGATTTCGCACGACCGGTTGGGGCTGAACTCGCCGTGGCGCTTAACAAGGCATGGGCCAAACACATCGTACTTTTGTTCCGGGACCAGCAAGACATCACCGCGACAGATCATGTTTCTGCAACCGCGATCTTTGGCGCGCCTTCCGCCGGCGCGAACCGTACCTATTACGAGGCGCAGGGCCGGCTACCCGCCGACGCGATCGAACGCCATCCGGAGATTACCGTAATTTCGAATTTGGATTCGAACGGCAACCCGGTCATGGAAAATGAGGGGTTGGGTAGTGGCGAGGTCGTTTGGCACAGCGACAACTCCTATGTGGAAACGCCGCCCGCCGGAAGTTTTTTGCGGGCATTGGAAGTCCCGCCCGAGGGGGGCAATACGTCCTTCAGCAATCAGTACATGGCCTATGAAACGCTTCCCGAAGATGTGCAACGACGTATTCGCGGTCTCTATACCAAACAAGATTCAAGCCGTAACTCCGCCGGTGTGCTGCGGCAGGGTGTGACGAAGCCGGAATGTTTGGAAGATGTTCCGGGCCCCGACCATCCACTGGTACGTATTCATCCGATGACGGGACGCAAAGCGTTATATTTGGGGCGACGGCGCGTTTTCCCATCCCAGTATGTTATTGGGTGGTCACGTGCCGAGAGCGAGGAACTGCTCGACTTTCTTTGGGATCATGCATCACAAGACCGTTTTAAATGGACGCATGGTCCGTGGCGTGTTGGCGATATGGTGCTGTGGGATAACCGTTGCGCCATGCATTACCGTGACGCCCATGCGGGCACGCACCGCCGCGTGATGCATCGTACTCAGCTTGGCAAAGAAGCGCCGATGGCGGTCGAATAGCAGATGAGGAATTTATCGTGAGTCTTGCGCCGTTGAAGGCGGGCCCGGTTATACGAGGGCTGAGCGACTACATATCAAATGCCCTTGAAAAGGAACTGCCGGCGGCGGTTTCCGAGAAAGCGAAACACCATCTATTGGATACGCTGGCCTCGATGGTATCCGGCGCGGCACTACCACCCGGCCGAAAAGCACTCGACTACACGCGCTTGCAAGGCGGTACGCCCGAGGCAACGGTGGCCGGCAGTGACATCTTGACGTCGGCGGTCAATGCGGCGTTGGCGAACGGGATGACGGCCCATGCCGATGAGACGGACGATTCGCACTTCGCATCGCGCAGCCATTTGGGTTGCGGTGTCGTGCCCGCCGCCTTCGCGATGGCGGAAAAAGAAGGGGCGACCGGCGCGGCACTTTTGAAAGCGGTGGTCCTTGGTTACGATATTGGCGGCAGGTTGACGGTAGCCCTTGGCGCGGACCGGCTTTATGAGGGCGGGCACAGCACGCATTCCTTCGCACCCTTGTTCGGTGCCGCCGCGGCGTCCGGTGCGCTGGCCCGCTTGCCGGCGGAACAGGTGCGCTGGATGCTGTCCTATACGGCGCAACAGGCCTCCGGCGTGAATTGCTGGCAGCGCGATACCGACCATATCGAAAAGGCGTTTGATTTTGGCGGTATGGCCGCGCGGAATGCCGTTACGGCGGCGACCATGGTGCAGGCCGGGTTTACCGGCATTGACGATGTCTTTTCCGGGCCGCGCAACTTCTTCTTCACCTTTGCGCCGGAGGACGCCGCGCCTGAATTGTTGATTGCCGAGCTAGGCCAGCGATACGAGGTCCTGCACACCAACATTAAGAAGTGGACCGTTGGTTCACCGATTCAGGCTGTACTCGATTCGGTTCAGGCACTGGTTCTAGAGAATAATTTGACCGCCGATGATATTGCCGCGATCGACATTCGTATGTCGGACAAGGAAGCTCACGTCGTAGACAATCGCACCATGGCGGCGGTCAACCTGCAGTATTTGGTGTGCGTTATGGTGCTCGATCGAACGGTAAGTTTTGCATCGGCACATGATGATGCTCGTATCGACAAGCCTTCGATTTCGGCACTTAAAAAAGTTGTCACCTTAATGGCGGATCCAGATTTACCACGCCGTCAACCAACGATCGAAATTCAAACTTTCGACGGTAGAGTTCTCCCGCACCAAACTTTGGCGGTGCGCGGTACGCCGGCGAACCCGATGGACCGGGAAGAAGTAGCGAATAAGGCATATGACTTGCTCGTTATTCCGCTGGGTGAAGAAAAAGCTCAAGCGCTTATCGATAAGATTTGGCGAATTGAGCAGGTCACCAATGTGTGTGAGCTTCGGGCTTTGCTAACACCGGGCGGAGCACTGGTTTAACCAAAACCTTCAAAAAAATAAGACAACGACGATGGGCCGCATCGGTGAAATTTGATTCGATGCTTTGTGTTTGCCGCCTGGGTTGTTATTCATCCTAACAAATACATGTCGGAGCCATCCTAAAAACCCTAAGCCAAGGGTAAAAATTAATAAATTCGGGGATATGTGGGGTTACATATGGAATTCCAAATTTTTATCGACGCTTTTACCTCGCTTATTAATCCTGTTCATTTATCGTTTTTGCTTTTGGGAACCACGCTGGGTCTGTTGATCGGTGTGCTGCCGGGCCTTGGCGGTGTTGCGGGCCTCTCGCTATTGCTGCCCTTTGTTTACGATATGGATCCATCACACGCCTTGGCGATGATGATCGGTTTACTCGCGCCAACGACGACCTCCGATACGTTCCCGTCCGTGCTGATGGGCATCCCCGGTACATCGGCATCGCAAGCAACCGTCGTGGACGGGTTTCCATTGGCAAAACGCGGGGAAGGCGCGCGTGCGCTGGGCGCCGCCTTTACAGCATCCTTGTTTGGCGGGTTGTTTGGCGCGTTCGTATTAACCGGCGCTATTTTTGCCGCTCGCCCGATTATTCTAGCCATGGGTTTTGGTGAACAGATGATGCTGATCATGCTGGCGTTGAGCATGATTGGGATGCTCACCGGTAATCACGCCTTTAAGGGGCTCGCGACCTGTGTAATTGGTCTGATCGTGGGCATGGTGGGATACGAGCCTCACGGTGCTTTCCGGCTAACGGGTATTCCGGGTGTCTTTGAATCGGCCTATCTCAGTGATGGGATCAAGATCGTGATCATTGGTCTTGGCATGTTTGCCATGCCGGAGATTGTCGACCTGGTGCGCCGTCACAAGACCATTTCCGAAGACGGCATGTTGGGTTCCGGTTGGTTAAACGGTTTCAAGGATGCGGTAAAAAACTGGTGGATCGTTGTCCGTTGCTCCGCGATCGGCTGTATTGTTGGTGCGCTGCCGGGTCTTGGCGGTTCCGTGGTTGATTGGATCGCCTATGGTCACGTAATCCAAACGTCAAAAGATAAGTCAAAATTTGGGACCGGTGACATTCGTGGTGTTCTCGCACCGGAATCAGCCAACAATGCGAAAGAGGGTGGGGCGATGATCCCCACGATTCTTTTCGGCATCCCCGGTTCCGGCAGCTACGCTATTTTGTTGAGCGGGTTTATTCTGATCGGTATCGAGCCCGGTACCGAAATGATAACCGAGCGCCTCGACCTCACATACACGATGATATGGTCGCTTGCGCTGGCCAATGTCTTTGGGGCCGGTGCCTGCCTGCTGCTGTCCTCGCATATCGCGAAGATCACCACGATCCGTTACGGGTTTTTAGCACCCTTCATGCTGATTCTGATTTTCTTCGCTGCGTTTCAAGCAACGCGCGACTGGAGCGATCTGATCGCTCTGTTCCTTTTCGGAACGCTTGGCACCTTTATGAAACGGTATGGCTGGTCGCGGCCCGCGCTCTTGATCGGGTTTTTTCTCTCGGGCCGAATCGAAACCTCGCTCTATCAGTCGATACAGGTTTACGGCCTTAGTTTTTTCGAGCGGCCGATTGTGATCGTTTTGCTAATTCTAACCGTCCTCTCGATCTATGGCGCGCTTCGCTACAATCCCAATGCGGGTAAGGTTTATACGGAAGACAGCGAAGCATCGACCCGCCGCAAATGGCCGCAAATCGGCTTTACGCTGTTCATGCTGGCCGTTGTCGGTATCGCTTTCTCGGATGGGTTCCGGTACGAGACATTAGGTCGAATTTTCCCGTTCGCCGTCGGTATGCTTGGATTCCTCTTTATCCTGCCGGTGCTTTTCCAACAGATCATGGCCAAGAAACCTTGCGCGGTGCTCATCGACAAGGAGCTGCACGGTGAAACGGTACATTCGGAATTTTATTACCTGGCCTGGATCGCGGGTATGTTGGGCTTTATTGGTCTGGTCGGGTTTCCGATTGCCGCGGCAATATTCATCTACCACTTTGTCTCGTCAAAGGTAGAGATCAACCATTTGCGGAATGGATTGTTAGGCCTGTCGGCGGCCTTGTTCCTCGGCTTCCTTTCCTACTTCCTGACATTGGAATATCCGCCGGGACTGCTGCAATTGTTTACCGAACATTATCTAGGGTTCACGATGCCGTTCTATCTCGGTGGGCCGCAGTAGCAATGAAAACGGGCCCTGACAATTAAATGTCAGGGCCCGTAATTGTGCCGAGATGGCACTGATGCGATTACATGTTCAGGCTTAGATTATAACGAACCTTCACATATTCCTTGATGTAGGATTTTTCATCCGCGGATAAATTGATTGCTTCATGCAATGCCGCGCGTGCTGGTTCGCCGATCGTTACCGTGAACTTGCCAAGAATTTTGGCGCGTTTTTTCTCGAACTCGGGATCGGTCATTGTTTTTCTGAGCGCATCCCGCCAGGCCTTCAAGGCGCCTTTGTCCGCGCCTTTTGGAAGGTGGAACGATTTGTTCGCCAAGGTGCCGACACGAATCAAAGCCAGTGTGCTTTTGGCCTTCGGCCCTTCGAATTTGTTGCCTGTGCCTTGTTCGTAGATTTCATAGAATGTCGGGACATTCGGCCAGGTTGGGTCGCGGTGATACTTTCCGTTCGCGTCTTTCCATTTACCGTTCGCGTCGGGCGCGCCCCAGGTGAACAATTCCGTGGCGATGCCTGACTTACGGAAGCCTTTGCGGTTGTTGAGATAAGACAGTGAGTTATCGAAGTTGAGTGTGAATTCGCCACGCTCGAAAGCTTGCGCCATTGGACCGTTGCCCTTCATGCCCCAGACGTCTTTAACTTCGACACCGAGTAAGGAAAACGCCATCCGTTTGTTGATCGCCGAAGATGTTGGCGTCTTACCGCCAAAAACCAGCTTATCCTTCGGGTGCGATCGAATTTTTTGAACGAATGCCTTCGGGTCCAAACCTTTGAGGCCGAGTTCGGAGCGGCCATAGACCATGTTGCCACGTGGCAGCATGATGATCGGTTCCCACCCCTTGATGTCGAATTTTACCCGAGGATCGCCGAGCAAATAATTCATGACCGTCGACGTGGACAGCGCCATAACCCAGGTGCCGTCCTTTTTGCCTTTGGATTCGAAGAAATTTCCCCCGACGATGCCACCGGCACCGGGCTTATTGATCACGAGAATCTTCGGATTGCCCGGCAGGTGCCGCTCCATGAACGGGACGAGGGCCCGCGTCAGGCTATCGGTGCCGCCACCTTCGTTGAAGGGGACGATGATGCGGACGCGTTTGCCGGAAAAATCGACCGCTTGCGCTTGCTGCGCCGGTGCGATCACGAATCCTAACGCCAGCGCTGAAGCGGCAAGCGCACCGGCAAATGTTCGCCGGGTTATTTTATGGTTCATGGGACAACCTCCCTGTTTGTTGATTGGATTACGGTACGTATCTGAGACAATACACCGACAGAGCCTGTTGCAAATAGTGCAAAGGATACTCCGCAGTCTCTCGATGCTTAGCCTGCGCGGTGTTTCGCGCCAGTCAAGTTGCAGGAATAACGCCTGTTATGTCCTGTCTTTTCAATCAAAAAGTCCGATTCATTGCCACCGCAATCAATCTTCCGGGGGGAGGATTTCGATTGGACACACTGCATCGATCAAATGCTCCCTCTTGATATCGGTTAAATGGGCGCGTTTTTGGTCGTTCGTTAGGTGGACACCAATCCCTTGCATGAAGATCATCACAAGGGATTGGTCCATTATATCAAGCCAGTAGGCGCGTCGGACCAACTTACCCTCGGCATCCCGAGCAAAGGGGTCGTTGGGATTGGCGCCGAGGTCTGGTTGATAGAAATTAGCCATAGCCGTTTCAAACCTGTGAATAGCCGGAACCGGCGGTATCGATGCCGCGTCCAACGCCATCATCGATCCATCCAAATTCCTTCAAAATTTGTTGGCTGTACGTGACCCTGCCAGTTACTTTTTCCACCGGTTCGGATGCCAGAAGCAAGGCCGCGCGCGCCATCATGGAGGGGTCCTCCCCTCGCGGGTCGTCCATACCGTCGACAAGTTTGTGAAAAACCGTGCCGGGCGTCGGCACCACGCGGGACGGCGAAACGGCCGTTACGGAAATATTGCCGTGCTGGGACAATTCCTGCGCTAATCCTTGCGTCATACGCTCCAGCGCTGCCTTGCTGGCGCCATACATTACGCCACCACGGGCGTGCTGGTCTTCGTAGGGACCGCGGCCCGGGCCGATTGCCGCGCCGGAACTGATGTTGACGATGGCCCCGCCGCGCCCCGATGTCATGTCGGTAAGAACCGCTTTCGACAAGATGAAGGGTGCATGGACATTGATCGAAAAGGAACGAACCCAGCGGTTTGTGGGATAGTCGACGGTCGGAATGTAGTAATTGAGCGCCGCATTGTTGACCAAAATGTCGATCGGTCCATATGCGGTCCGCGCCTGTTCGACGAGCGAGAGGCATTCTTCCTCGTGCGAAATATTGGCGGCCACCGCTATGGCTTCGCCGCCCGCGTCCTTAATATTTTGTACCGTTCGAGTGAGCGACCCTTCTAGAGGATGGTCGCCTTCGCTTAATGTCCGCGCCGCGCAAATGATTTTTGCGCCTTCGGCGGCGAAAAGCTCCGCAATCGCTTGTCCAATACCGCGGCTGGCGCCGGTAACGATCGTCGTTTTGCCGTCTAATTTGCCCATATCATCGCTCCCTTACATCCGATGGCACGTGTCTTCGAACGAAACCATACCATGCGGCCTTGCGAGAGGGCGATAGACGCCACGGCGAACCGCGAACGATTGGGCTATTTCGTTTTCGATTTGATATAGGCGATGACATTGGCCCGGTCCAATGGCTTTTTAAGTCCGGGGAAGGTCATTTTGTTTTTCGGAATGAACGCCTTGGGTTTGGTCAGATATCGGTCCAAATTTGCCCTATTCCAGACTATGCCGTTGGTGCCAGCGTTTTTCATGGCTTTGGAATAGCGGTAAAGTTTCGATTTTGAGTCTTTCGCCGTGCCGGCTTTTCGATCAATCAAACCGGCAAGCGAGGGGCCGACCTTATGTTTGTTCTTCTCTAAATTATGGCAAGCCTTGCACTTATTGAATACACGCTTGCCTTTTACCGCATCGCCACCGGCGAGCACCGGTCCGCTCATGAGTACTGTCGTCAATGCAATCATGGCCATGGAAATAAATTGCCGTTGCATGATGTATGGATCCCTTTGTTGCATGGCGCATTCCTGTGCCGCTTTATCTTATGTAAGGATCAGAACTTTCTATCGTACTTCACGTGTGATCAATTTGCGCGGAGGCGAAGAGGAGGTGTCATCTTGACTTCGTGCTAAAGCTCACAACCGCGTGAGCACAATTGATGTTCGTTGGCTCTCGCAAAGATTTAGACTAGTACGGTATTCAGGTGTTTTAGAGTGCATGCAAAAGAATTGGGAATAGGGAGACCCTCATGAAATTGTTTAAGACGAAGCTGTTGTCGTCGACTGTTATGCCATTCGTTGTCATTGTTGGCGTTGGTGTCGCGTCAACGGCGGTGACGACGGACGTATGGATCGGTACCGCGGTCGCCGCGAAGAAGGGTTGCAATCCCTGTGCTGCGAAGAACCCGTGTGCGGCGAAAGGGTGCAATCCCTGTGCTGCGAAGAACCCGTGTGCGGCGAAAGGGTGCAATCCTTGCGCTGCGAAGCGTGGCTGTAACCCCTGCGCCGCAAAAGGCTGCAACCCCTGCGCGGCCAAGGGCTGTAATCCCTGTGCCGCGAAAGGCTGTAATCCTTGTGCTGCCAAGGGGTGCAATCCTTGCGCGGCCAACCCCTGCAATCCTTGTGGCGCGGGTGGTTCCTTTAGTTCCCAATGTGTCGTTCCCCGGCTTCAGAAAGCAGCGGCGTGCAATCCCTGTGCAGCGAAGAACCCCTGCGCTGCCAAAGGCTGCAACCCCTGTGCCGCTAAGGGCTGTAATCCGTGCGCCGCGAAACGCGGCTGCAACCCCTGTGCCGCGAAAGGCTGTAATCCTTGCGCCGCCAAGGGCTGCAACCCCTGCGCTGCGAAGCGTGGCTGTAATCCGTGCGCCGCGAAGAATCCTTGCGCCGCAAAAGGCTGTAACCCGTGCGGGGCCAATCCTTGTAATCCCTGCGGTGCGGCCGAGGCGGCCGAACTTTCCGATGCCGAGGCGGGGAAGGTTTATGACTGCATCTTCAATGAAATGCAGGCGGCCTATGGAAAGTCGGGTGGCCCGGTTTCCAAGTCCTATGCGAAATGGCCGCGGTACAGCAAAGTGGCCTATGTATCCGGCACGCACGGCAATCGCTTTGTGCAGAACTATGCGAACAAAAAAGCCAGCGCCTATGGCAAATATGAGAATGCCGGCGTCATGCCCGTGGGATCAATCTTGGCCAAGGATAGTTTCGCGGTCAGCCCTGATGGGCGGGTTGCTGTCGGTCCGCTCTTCGTAATGGAGAAGATGGGCGCCGGATTTAAGAAAGCGTCCGGTGACTGGAAATACAGCATGGTCATGCCGACCGGCGCGGTCATGGGTGTGACCAATGGTTCGAATTCCAAAGCAATGAACTTCTGCTACGAATGCCACATGGCGGTAGCCGAAGATCAAGATTCGATGATGCTTCTGCCGGAAGAGTATCGGGCAAAATAGCGTTTGTTCGAATGCCCGGTTGGCTTTAAGCCGTTTCCGCGACGCCGTCTCCTTTATCATACGGGGGCGGCGTCGTTCGTTTGTGTTAAGCAAAACAAAACGGTTCGCGTCGTCGTAAACGATATTGGTTGGATTTAGCGTTGGTTTAAAAAGAGTGCTCGCCGGAATAGTGTCCGGAACCGGCGTGACGCGAAACAACATAGCCAGTCAGATCCGGTCTCGGTGCTTCCGCGGTGTACCAAATGTAGGAAACATCTTTATTCTGCACGTCGCCATCTTCCCGCCAGGACAGCGCCTCCGATGGATCGAGGCGAATTGCGCCGCCGCCATTCAGGTCGAATTGGCGTGTGCCCAAAATTCCCCGTTCATCGTAAAAGGTAACCTCTAGCGGACAGTCCGCTCCTTTGGGGTCGTTTCCGACGAGGCCCAGCACACTTTCTATATTGCCGCCCACCGGCACCTGGCCCCAGGCAAAGCCGGTTTTGCCCGCTGGCGAAAACACATTGGGATTGTTGAGCGATATGTTGACGGAAGCGCTCAGGCCCTCGCCTGAAGTTGGTCCGTGCACGAGCTGATGATTGACGCGTGTGGGCGTGTTGCCAGATAGCGGTTTGGCGCGTACGGCGAATGACGCAACCTTGGTTGGGTCGATACCCAAGGCCCCGCAAATTCCATTCACGGATTGATCCAGCGGATTCCCGTCGGGGCAATCAAGCGTGCCGACATCGTGGCTGCCAAGCTGTTCGCCATGGTGACTGAAAATTTCAACGGAGATTGCTAGCTGGCCCGGCGACATTATCGGGTACATGCGCATCCTGTTGTCGAGCCCCTCGAAATAAGGATACAACCTCACCGATGATCGATCATCGTCCCAATATTCCCTGCTCGTTGAGGAATCGTAGTAGCTGTGATTGGCGCTGAAGGCGCCGTCGCTTTTACGAATACCGGTCAGCATCCGACCGTAAAACAGAAATTGCGAAGGCTGGTTTAACTTAAGAGTGCCGGAAGCGATTGGTGGCAGTTTTGGAAAGGTTTGCCGCAGCGAAATTTCCTTACTGCACAACCGCGGAACATCCAGGGAAATTTCCGCCTGATGCTTTCCCGATTCGGTTACGAGCTCGACGCCCAACGTGCCGCGGCAAGGCTGCGGACCCGCGGTAAAGATCGCAAAAGTATCGGTGTGTTCGTCGATCCGCACGTCCATTGATGCCTCACGGACGGCGGTGGCATTAATGGCATCGTCTTCGAAGACGTCGTTCAGGACTCGGTTATAGGAATGTACGGAGTTAAGATGTGTCGAGCCCCGGTGGTTGATCATCGCCGCTGGGAAGGGAATGTAGAGGTTTTCCGCCGCGAAAAACTCAACGAGATATCCGTCAACCTCATTGGCGACCATGCCGGTTAACGGCACCGTGTAGACACGTGGTTCGTCAACGGGCAACAGGCGCGATTCGATGCGCCGGCCTTCCGGGTCCACGGCGGTGACTCGGCAGGCAACGTTTTCATACCCGCGTTTCAACAGAAAATGGTTGATGAAACTAAGCTCGACCCGTGACCCCTCGATTTCCGGAACGGTCAGGGAGGCTCTGTGAACGGAATTGATGGTTCCGTCGCGGTGATAGGCTCTGCGTCCCGCCTCGACTTCCTTGAAACTCTTCACCGCATTACTCCTCCCTAAGGTTAAACAAGGCGATGTTTACGATGACACGATTTCATCGACCGTGACATGTATCAAATGGTCTCATATTGAATTCATGCAACGCCGAAATCCGGCATTACCGGCTGAAACCGCCGCAGCTTATTTTCGTTGCCACCCCAATGTTTCCGCCAAGTCGCCGACGACATGAGTCTCTATCATGTTCATTCTGTTCCCGGATTTTGGATAGGCGAGGGCCGTGACAAGAATCATATCATCGTCCTGGATCAGATCACGCCGCCAAAGCAGCTCGATGCAAGCCGGAATGTGTTCGGTGCTGGTTCTTGGAAACGGCATATCGGCGAAGACACCGGTCGTGCCCGGGATAATGTTGAAGCTCCGTGCGGCGATAGCATCGTTACTGACGGCGAGTATCGGCTGACGCGGCACGCAACCGGCGACCACTTGTGCCGCGAATCCAGAGATCGTGATGGCGACGATTTTCGTAATCGGCAATGTTCGGCACAGCAGGGATATTGCTTCGCCAACCGATTGCGCGACCGTCGGCTGTTCTTCGTTTTTATTACCATCGTGTTTTTTTTGCAGATGCGTCAGCGCGGCATTCGAGACGCGGCGCATCGTGGCCACGGCTTCCACGGCATGGGCGCCAACCGCGGTCTCGCCCGACAGCATCGTTGCCGCGGCACCGTCCAATACGGTGTTCGAAATGTCGCTGACTTCCGCCTTCGTGGGGAACGGGTTTTCGATCATCGTATGCAGCATTTCCGTCGCGACGATAACCGGCTTGCTGTGCCGGCGGCCCGTCTCGAGGATGTTCTTCTGGAAAATTGCCAAATTCTCTAGATTGGTTTCGACCGACAGGTCGCCGCGATCAATCATGACGACATCGGTCGCGCTCACCACGTCATCGACATTGTCGAGGCCCGCTTGATTCTCGACTTTCGAGACAATGCGTGGCCAAGAGCCGCCGGTTAGCGCCCGAATGGCGTCGATATGATTTGATGATTCCACAAAGCTGATGCCGATGAAATCGACTTCGTTTTCGCGTGCGAAGGCAACTAGGTTTCTGTCACGGTCGGTAACCAGTTCCGTGCGGAACGTCAATCCAGGGACATTGATGCCCTTGCGGCTTTTTAGCGTGCTAGTGGTTTCAGCCCGGCAATGTATGTCCTGCCCGTCCACCTTAAGCACCGTGAAACGGATTGTACCATCGTCGGCATGGACGGTTGCGCCGGGTTGGATGTCTTCGTGCAAGTGGGGGTAATTGATGGGAACTTTTTTTGCCCCGTCATGGCCTAGCTCCGTCGTCAACACGACCGTGTCGCCGGTCGTGAAGCTGGGTTCGATGTCGAGGTCGGTCGTGCGAATTTTTCGTCCGGGGATATCCAAAAGAATCGGCGTTTCTGGCAAAGTATCGCGGATCAGACGGATCGTCTGGGCGTGCCAGTCGAGCGTATTGTGCGATCCGTTGAGCCGCGCCACGTTCATGCCCGCCTCGGAAAGGGCGCGCAACATTTCGGCATTGTTGGAAATAGGGCCGATCGTTGCGACAATCTTGATCTGGCTCATGCTTCATCTTCCAATACGAAAAGGGGTACGCCTTCCAGGGCGGCGATGATTTCCGGACGAATAAGATGCGGTTCCGGTGTCCGCCCACCCACCAGCATGGCGCGAATATCGGTTCCGCTGATATGCGTTACCGCCGAGGGCAAGGTTGTTTCATGTGGACAGGTCTGCTCGGTCACGATTCCGTCACAGGCGGCGCAGTGATACGGCCCCTTGAGTCGAAAAATTTCGATACCCAACTCCCCATCGAACCGTTTAGTTAGATCGTGGGCGGCGTATTTGTCATAGTAATCCCCGACACCGGCATGGTCGCGGCCGACGATAAAGTGCGTGCAACCGTAATTTCGGCGAATGATCGCGTGAAAGACGGCCTCACGCGGCCCGGCATATCGCATCCAGGTCGAAAGAATTCCAAATACGACACGGTCGGATTGGTAAAAGTCGTCGATGAGGGCGCGATAACCGGCGAGGATGGCGGCGGGCGTGTAGTCTCCCTTTTTCTTTCGGCCGACCAAAGGCTGAACAAAAAGGCCGTCGACATGTTCCAGTCCCACACGTTGCAAATATTCATGGGCGCGGTGCGGCGTATTGCGGGTTTGGAAGCCAACGATGCGTTTCCAGCCGCGCGCGGCGAATAGGGCCCGCGTTTCGGCTGGCGTACGCTCTTCTTTGGAATATTCGAACTCGACACGTTTCGTGAGCGAAACCGAGCCACCCGCAAAAACTCCACCGCCGCCACGGAAATAGGCGACACCGGGATGATTCGGATCTTCGGTTCCGAATATTTTTAGCGAAGCGTTCTCACGGTCGCATTTGAATTGATCTTCCGGCTTTAGCGTGCCGATCTCCTCGCCCTCAAATACAAGGGCGACGGTTGGGAGCCCTTTAATATTCGAGGCCTGATCCGGTGTCAGGTCGAGTGCGACCGGCAGGGGAAAAGGTTCGCCATTCGGAAGGCGCATGTTATCGGTCACGCTGTGAAATTGGTCTTCATTCATAAAGCCGGTAAGCGGTTGAAACGCCCCCAGCGCCAACTTCTCGACTTCCAAATACTGATTCTTTGTTAAAATTAATTCGCTCATGATTCCTGCACGGTAAGGGCCGTCGCCACCTAACGCTCGTTACCGAGGCGCCCAGCCAGTTCGGGGATGTTTTGCGCGACGCGAAGCGCGAGTGCTTCCGGGTTCTCTTCCAATTCGGCATCGAGTTTCAGTTCGGGATGCGCCGGCGCGTGCCATGGAATGTCGAGACCCACCACGTTCGGCATCTCGCCAGTTGACGCTTTGTGATAAAGGGATTTGGAATCTCTCTTCTGAACCAGATCTAAAGGAGCTTCGATATAGATTTCATAGTATTTTGAAAAATTATCGCGGTTCCATGCAAAGAGTTCCGGATGTCCATAAAGCGCGGAGACCAAAACCAGCATTCCTTGGCGGTCGAGCATGTGAGCGAGGCGCTGAATCCGTTTGATTTGTTGCCGCCGTCCGCTTTCCTCAAAGCTTAAATTGGCGCCGAAGAGTTCACGAATTTCATCGCCATCGATTTGCACGAGCTCGGGAATAAATGGTTTGAATTTTTTTGCTATGGCATTGGAAAGTGTCGTTTTCCCGGCGCCGGAAATTCCAGTAATCCAAATTACCATTGCAAAGGTAAACCTCTATTGGAGAATTCCGCCGGTGTATAGGTAGCGCTGAAATTCAAGTCAAGCATGGCTTCGAGAGTGATCGATGAGTCGATTATAGTGACGCCACGCGATATCGGGGTAGAAACGATGGCCGCCGGGTGCCGGCACCGCCTCGACTGCCCGACCCGCATTGTGCGCTTCGTAAATATGCCGTGCGTTGTCGATGACACGCTGTGCGCCAGCGTGAGGCCATATGTGATCTGTTTCTCCCGAAACGACAAGGAACGGCCGTGGTGCGATCAGGCCGACGATGTCGTCAAATTCAAGCCAATTGAGGATGCCGGGGATGATGTTTTGACCCGAGGCGTTACCGCGTTTCGCAATCGTGTCGCGGATGAAACCAACGCAACCGCTAGCCAGCACCGACCCAATCCGGTCATCCAGCGCCGCAGCGATGATGGCCGTGCTGCCACCCGATGAGCTGCCCATGATTTCGATGCGGGTTGTGTCCAACGAAAGCGTACTGGATTCCGTTTCCAACCAATCGATAACCGAAGAAACATCGCTGGCCCGTTCGCCGAGGAGGGTTCGCCCCAGTAAAAGGGCATGGCCGGCCGTGTCGATGCAGGGATCCCGGGATGCCTGCGGTAAGAGCGTTTCCCGCCGCTCACCGAACGCGGTTTGCTCGATACACACCGCGGCGTAGCCTTGAGCAACTGCTTGTCGCGCATAGTCCGCACCCGCCGCTATCTTGATCGGGTCCGCCGGCATGCGCGCCTCTCCCCAAGACAGATGCGCCCCCGAATTTGTTCCTTGCAAACAAATCATGACCGGCAAGGCCTCCATGGTGTCGGCACGCCGAAGGATCGAAACCGGTATGCCGGACCCGCCGCGCAGGCGCAGATAGAATTGGCGATGCTGAAGTTCGGAATTGATGTCACATTGTTTCGGCGACGACGCGGCGGTCGCGTTTGCTTGACGCGTATAGCCGCATAGTTCGGCCAGCTTGGCGCGGGCCGATTTTTGCCAGTCCAGGACATCGCCTTTGCTATGCTGAGTCCAAGAGAGTGCCAATGGCGCCAACTCATAGTCGTTGAAATGCCCAATGCTTGGACTTAGCTCAATGCCTTCGGGTGGAACCGGGTAGGGGTCGAAACCGCGACCGAACCGAATCAGTAAACGTCTTTTGATGGCGAGCAGCTTGGCATGGATCAAGGGGTTCATGTTGGGCTTCTCCCCAATTTCGTCTCCGAAGGATAAACCTTTTTTTCATGCAAATGCTTGCAATGCAACGGCATGGCGTGACTTGGCGGGGCACGATGCAAGCGTTTGCGGACAAGGAAAGCGAAGGGCCGAGGCATCGCGGTTGACTTGTTGTTCAGGCTGTGAACATATTCCGCGAGTTCTTCGTGGCGGCACGGGATTGGGTGGTTCTTTTCACCCGGTCTGCGGTAGCCGTGGTGCGATAGACAAATTCATCAATCATAAATTTGCTGGCTTGGCTGTTTGACGAAATCTTCGTTTAGGATTTCGGGAACGTTAATCGAGGGCATATCATCCATTTCGAAAAGAAGTCATAGCTTGCAGTCCTTCGCTCTTGATGGCCGTACGGCGATTGTGACCGGCGGGTTGGGCTTGGTTGGACGCGGTATCGTTACCGAGCTCGCCGAATGTGGCGCCAATGTTATCGTCGCCGATGTCGATTCCGCAGCTTGGGGGCATGCCCGAAAGGGTTTCGATGAAGCCGGGCTGACGGTCGCGTTTGATGAAATGGATGTTTCGAAATCGGCGACGCTTCAAGATTCCGTCGCGGCATTCGACCGGGCGCACGAGCCGGTGATATGGGTAAATGCCGCCTATCCGCGGACCAGCGATTGGGGCGATGGTGTCGAGACGGTAACATCGGAAAGTTGGTCGCGAAACGTCGACATGCAAATGAACAGCGCCTGTATTCTGGCGAGCGAGGCCGCCCGGCACCTGGCTGCGCGCGGCGGCGGCAGCATCATTAACATCGCGTCGATTTACGGTGTGGTTTCGCCGGATTTCGCCGTCTATGACGGTCTGGAAATGACAACACCGCCGGCATATGCCGCGATTAAGGGCGGGATCATTGCTTATACGCGCTATCTTGCGGGATATTGGGGCGGGCAAGGCGTGCGGGTAAACGTGGTTTGCCCGGGGGGCGTATTTGCCGATCAGCCAAAATCATTTGTCGCGGCTTATGAGGCGCGGACACCGCTCGGCCGGATGGCGGATCCGGAAGATATCGCCGGCCCCGTGGCGTTCCTGGCATCCGACGCCGCTCGATATATGACCGGTGCCACGCTCATGGTTGACGGCGGGTGGACGGCGCGGTGATGTCGGCGTCTCTTTCGGAAGCGGCGAGGCTTGAATTGGTGGGTGATCACGTGACACTGGTCGAATTCTCGACCCTTCATATGATGGATCCGGCGTATCGTGACTGGCTCCGTGATCCGGACGTTGTGCGAACGCTGAATTTGCCCCGCTATCTTATGTGTCCCGTAACAGATGCGGAGATCGACTCCTACTGCGAACAAATTATCGCGTCGCCGAATGATTTGTTCCTGGCCATCCACTATGAAGACCTTTTCGCGGGAACGATCAAAGCGGGCCGAATCGATTCCTATGCCGGCCATGCGGATATCGGAATCATGATTGGTCGCAAGGAACTTTGGGGTAGAGGGCTTGCGACGGACGCCATCGCGACCCTGTGTACTCACTTGTTTAACGATGTTGGCTTGCGGCGATTGACGGCTGGCAGTATGGCGACAAACCCGGGCATGGTGCGCGTTTTCGAGAAACTTGGGTTCCGCCGCGAAGGTGTCTTTCGGCAACAGGATCGGATTTCCGATACGGAATATTGCGATCATATTCACCTCGGCTGCCTTCGGGATGAGTTTGCGCCACGGGGTGCGGGAGGCCGAGGTTGAAAAATACATGGCGATTTGGCGACGCGGAATTCCGCTATGTCCGAGAAGTTCTTGATTCAGGGTTCGGGTCGAGCACGTCCGGCAATATGAACAATCGGTTCGAGGCGGCATTCGCGGAGGCCATTGGCGCGCGATACGCGGTAACCTTCAATTCCGGCACCTCGACATTGCACGCGGCGCTGGATGCGGTCGGGGTCGGCTATGGCGATGAAGTGATCACCGCGCCGCTGACGGTGATATCCAATCTGGACGTTATCCTGGCGCAGAACGCCATACCGATATTTGCCGATATCGATCCAGAGACCTTCAATATCGATGTCGATGACGTCGCCGCGAAAATCACCGAGCGGACCAAGGCGATCATGCCGATATCGCTCTATGGGTTGAGTTGTGATCTGGACCCGCTGATGGCGCTCGGCCGAAAGCATGGCATTCCGGTGATTAACGATGCGGCCGAAGCCGTGGGCACGCTTTATAAAGGTCGGCCAATCGCGCAAATCGCCGAGATCACCAGCTATTCAACGGAAAATTCCAAGCACATCACGACGGGAGATGGCGGAATCGTCGTGACCAATGATGAAGCGCTCGCGAACCAGATGCGCAAGTTCGGCAGCTTGGGATATGCGGCGATGAAGGCGACCGATGGGCGGATCCGGAACAATAAGGATATTTTCCAAGACCCAACCTACAAGCGTCATGACGCCTACGGTCATAATTACCGGATGCCGGAAGTGGCGGCGGCGCTTGGCTTGGCGCAAACGGAACGGATGGACGAGTTCGTTGCCATTCGAACGGACATCGCCAAGGCTTATCTCGACGTGGTGCACGATTGCGACTACCTGCTACCGCAGAAACTACCCGGTGGGGACACCAATACCTATTGGACGGTCGCGATGCGGTTTGTCCACCCCGAGGTTTCGTGGCAGGACTTTCGCTACAAATTTACCGATTTCGGCGGCGACGGAGTCTATGCCGCCTGGGCGCTGCTTTATCAAGAAACGGTCTTTGCATCAGGCGCCTGGCGACGTCGCTGCCCGCCACTCTACGATTCCTTGGAGTACGCCGAACAGGGCCTCTGCCCAAACGCCGAACGCGTACAGCCACAGATCATGCAATTCGTGAATAATTACGGCAGTCTTGAAGAAGCCGAACCGAAGGTCGAAGCATTGCGCAAAACGATCGAGTACTTCGCGTAATGAAGATCGGCGCGCTCATTCCCGTGCGGCTTGCGTCCGAACGGTTGCCCGGTAAGGCGTTAAAGGAAATTGCCGGTAAGCCGGTAATCCACCATCTGTTGGATCGGGTTTGTGCGTGTCGATACATTGGCG
>JAJFJC010000043.1 GCA_021774385.1 Alphaproteobacteria bacterium | reverse complement strand
CCAGCTTTCAAGAAAATGGCGCGATCATCGACGCGCAGTAGCGCCTAACGCGATATTCGACGCAACGACCAAATGCCTTCACAGGACGCACCTTGCCATCGACCGGCGGCGTTATTCTCCAAAAATGTTCCGGTAACGATGGCCGCCGCGCTGCGGTCTCGGAAAAAAATACCATTCCGGACAGCGCCATTGCCGTCCAGAGTCCCACTTAACGACATGACAAACCCGTTTCCTTGGGCCTCGCCGGCAATTGTTCGGTCCTTAACCTCTAATTCCAATGGGCCTCGGCTTGGACAACCCAATAGACCAAGCGAGGATTCGAAAAAGCCAACCCATCGACCACGCCATACCTCGCGTTGATCTTCACGCGAAGGTTCCAACGCGCACCCTGTAAGCAATGCAAAGACCAGAACCGTTTTCCAAATACGGCCGCGCAACAGGATTACCCCGCCTTGGCGTAAGGATTGCGGCCCTTGCGGAGCAGTAGCCGCAGGGGTACGCCAACGAGTCCAAAATCATCACGCAAGCCATTGGTCAAATACCGCAAATAGGACTCCGGCAAGGCATCGGGACGCGATGTCCAAATCGCGAAGGTCGGCGGCCGGGATTTAATTTGCGTCATGTAGCGCAATCGTATCCGACGACCAGACGCAAGCGGCGGCGGGTGCGCTTCAAGCATATAGCCTAACCACTCGTTCAGCTTCGAGGTCTCAATACGCGTGTCCCAAATATTGAAAATAGAGAAAACCGCATCCAGCAATTTATCGAGGTTGCTGCCATTCAGCGCCGATAACGTAACAACCGGCACACCACGAACCTGCGGCAACGAGGTCTCTAGCCGATCGCGCAAGAGACCAATCGAGGCTTCCCGGTCCGAAACCAAATCCCATTTATTTGCAGCGACAATAAGCGCCCGTCCTTCATCGATTGTCTGGCGTGCGATCGTGAGGTCTTGCTTTTCCAACATGTCCGCGGAATCCAAAAGCAGAACGACCACTTGTGCGAACCGCACGGCGCGCATTGCATCGGCGGTTGAGAGCTTTTCGATCTTTTCGGAAACACGGGACCGACGACGCATACCTGCCGTATCGAATAGCTTTAGCGCCCGCCCCTTGTAATCCCAATCGAGTCCGATTGCATCGCGGGTAATGCCTGCTTCCGGGCCCGTAAGAAGACGGTCCTCGCCGATCAAACGGTTGATCAATGTCGACTTTCCGACATTCGGGCGGCCAATAATGGCAAGTTGCAGAGGCCGTCCCTCAAACTGCGCATCGTCCTCGTCGGAATTTTGATACGGCTGTAGCACGGCGAAAAGTTCTCCCATCCCTTCGCCATGCTCAGCGGATACCGGGATTGGATCTCCTAGACCCAAGGCATAGGCATCGTATGCGCCCTGTTGTCCGATCCTACCTTCGCATTTGTTGGCAAGCAGAATGACGGGGGTTTTGCCACGCCGCGACCAATTGGCGAAATGTTCGTCCAGTGGCGTAATGCCGGCACGCGCGTCGATCAGGAGAAGTGCGACATCCGCCTCTTCGATCGCCTGTTCTGTTTGACGGCGCATGCGCGCTTCGAGGCTGTCGTCAAACACCTCCTCAAGGCCCGCGGTATCGATAACGCGAAATTCTAAATCGCCGATATGCCCTTCACCCTCCCGTCGGTCCCTCGTCACACCCGGCGTATTATCGACCAAGGCTAGACGTTTCCCAACCAAGCGATTGAAAAGCGTGGACTTCCCCACATTGGGGCGGCCTATTATGGCAACAGTAAAAGTCATATTTTTCAGGCTCCGGGAAGGTCGAGCTCAACGCATGGCGATGAGATCACCGTCCTCGGTCAAAAAGTAAATCGTATCATCCGCAACCACGGGCGGCAGGAAGACATCATCGGAAAGATCCAAGCGGCCAAGGACCTTACCGGTATAGGGGGATACCGACCATGCTTCGCCATGACTCCCTGTAATGACAAGACGATCGCCGGCGAGAACCGGTCCAGACCATTTAATCGGGTCATCCCTGTCGTCTGGTTCCTCGAATTGCGGCAAATCCCGCACCCAACGAACACGGCCACCACGCCGCGTCAAGCAGACAAGCTGACTTTCGTTGGTTAATAGGAAGATAAACTCTCCCGCGACCCAGGGCATTTCGACACCACCGATACTTTTTTCCCACGCGCGGGTCCCCGATCGCAAATCGATCGCGGCCATACGCCCCGAATGGCTGATGGCATAGACCACACCTCGATCGACAACCGGCATGCCGCGAATGTCGGCAAGCGTCGACAAGGCATCCAATCGTTGAGAGGACGAAAGGTTATCCGACCATAGTGGGCGGCCGTTTTCGACCCGCAGCGCGAAAATTTCACCGGAGGAATAAGGCACGATGACCGTACCAGTGCCAACGGCCGGGCTCGCGCCACCTAAAAGACCCGCGATTTCCGAAAAGCCCGCATGGGACCAAAGTCGTTCGCCCGTCTTGCCGTCGAGCGCAAAAAGCTGATTGTCGATCGTAATAACGAAGACGCGGCCATCCAAGACCGCCGGCGCCGCTCGCATCGGACCGGTAAGACGTTTGCGCCAACGTTCCTTTCCCGTGTCCGCATCGATCCCAATGACATCCGCAAATCCCGTAGAGACGAAAAGTGCGCCGGCCTCGTATGCAACCCCACCCCCGAACGCCTCGTCGTCATCATCGGGCACTTTCGCGTCGTACTCCCAGATGACATCCCCGTTCGCGGCATTCAAGGCGCTGACCTTAGATTCGACATCCATGACATAGACACGGCCATTCGCAACAACCGGAGGCGCCAAAAGGCGCATCGTAGATTCGGAACCTTCGCCAATATTCGTGCGCCAAGCCTCCCGTAAGGTAGCCGGTAACGCCATGTGGTGCTGCACATGGGTGCTATTTCCGCCCGCCTGAGGCCAAGACGGCACTGGCACCGGGCGCGGCAAACGTACTTGCAGGTCGGAAACGCGCTTGTCCGGCTCAATCTGGCGTTGAAGGCTAAGCACGGAAACACGTTCCCCGGGGATCCGGAACGACTCTTCCTCGAAGAAGATACCGCAACCCGCAAGAAGAAGCGGCAAGGCGGCGAATACAAGCCGGAAGGACGGGCGCTTCATACGTTTCATTTATTCATAACGAAGGACGCCGAATTACTTATCAAGCGTGCGGAGAAGTTCCGCCGCGCGTTGGCGGGCCCCTAACGGGGCGTCCACCATATCATCGGCGATCTTCTGAAAATGTTGCCGCGCCGCCGTAGTGTCACCCTGCCGCAAGGCAAAAAGACCAAGATACTCACCAGCGGTGTGACGCCATGGTCCCGCTTCGGCAAGAGGCGTGAGACGCGTTATCATAGCGGCGATATCGCCGTTATCGGCCTGCGTCATTACCGAGAGCAGTGTCGCCAAGTCTCTATAGAGAGTTTCGACCGTTTCATCCGCCGCAATTGCATCATAAATATCGACTGCGACCGCGGTTTCCCCACTCGATCGTCTTATTGCGGCTTCGCGAAACCTGGCGAGCATGGCATAGCCAACGTCCGCATCCTCGGAAAGAACGGCAAGAGCCGCCGCCGCATCTGTCAGCTTGCCTTGTTCCGCGAGATCGACGGCGGAATAAAACTGCGCACCAAAGGTTTCTTGCCGATCGGTCGTATAGCTACGCCAGCCGACATTCGCCGCGGTCCCAGCGACAATCAAGACAACCGCCGCCACGAGATAACGTCCGTAACGATCCCATAACTTCTTAAAATTTTCTTCTTTTAGTTCTTCGTCGACTTCTTCGAAGATATCCGCCACGGGTCACTCCCAGGGTCAGCGTAGAGGCCGAGGAATATAGCTTTACGAAATGATCGTGGCAAACTATCGGTGCGGTTTCCGCGCGATTTTCGCTAAATATTCACTGACTTGTTACACTTGCGTCCCGTCCGGGCTTGCGGCAAAATTGTCTCATGAAGGTCACGCGCCCTACGGGCGGCCGTTGAATGGAGGAAACAGGGTTGAAACAGACCGACGCCGGCGAGGCCGTCGAGTCAGAATATCGCGGCAAGGGTTGGCCCTGTATGATCCTTGCGTCCATTTTGTTGCTCGTGAGCTCTTGCGGGACCGAATCGGTTTATGCGCTGGGGGTCGGATTGGCGAATTTCGTCTATACCGATAAAATTCCGACGGATTATCTCGCCGAGCAGGCGTCTGGCAAGGAATGCAACCTACTCAAATCCATAGAAGACGGCGGCCCAATGTGCCGAGACAGCTTCGAACGTCAAATTATCGAGAAGCCAATTTACTGCTATCGCACGCTCGGGCAGCCAACGTGCTACGCGACGCCCGACCCTTATGGGACTGGCGCGGAACGCATAAGATAGACGGCAACGCAATGCGTCCGTTCGGTTTGGGAGGAATGGAGAGTACAGGGCGATGACGACGATGATTGAATTGACCGCCTTTAAGAAAAAAAAAGGCAAGGGTCGCGTATTTTTCAGTCGGCAGGAACTTCGGCAATTGCTTGATGTTTATAGCCGTCGTGTTGCAAGTGGCGAATGGCGCGATTACGCGATTGATCACTACGGAAACGTCGCCGTTTTTTCTGTCTTTCGCCACAGTTTCGACGCGCCATTGTTTGCCGTCGCAAAATCGGGAAACGGCAAGGATTGCGAATACGCGGTTTTTGACGGTCGGCAGCGCATCAAGCGCGGCCGTACGATGCCGGACGTCTTGAAAGTTTTCGACAAACCCTTACGGCTTGTCTCCGTACTCTAATTAAATTCACGTTGCCGACGTTCGTTGGGAGTCTTGACTGGCCTAAAATGTTCTTGTTATGTTCTTTTTTGATATCTACAATTTCCAAAGTCCGCGACGCACGGAGGCGGCAGAAAATGGGCGGCATAAAACGCGATGCACTGGCTGGCGAAGAACGCTCCCGCCGCCCCACGACGCTGGGCGACCTTGAAATCGAAGACGTTGATGTTTTTTGCTGGTGCAACCGATGCGGCCACAATTCCATTGTTCCAATTGCCGCTCTGATCGGGCCGCTTGGTCCTGCCCTTCCGGTACCGGAAATTGGGGTTCATATGCGGTGCACGTCATGCGGTGCAAAGGATGTTGCCGCTCGTCCCTCTTGGCCATCACTCGGTCAAGTCTCAAACCATAGTTGAGAACGTTCGAAAAATTCACCACGGAAGCATTGAATATACCGTTCGATCGATTGCCCTCAAAAAAAGACCAAATATTACCGTCATCGGCTATGGCGGTCGGCATGAGCAACGGCTATAAGGGAACCGTCGATCGGCAACACAGTCCCAGCCTCGGAGCTGGGGCTGGCAGTGACAAACTTCCAAGGTGTCCTGCCCGCAGCACCGGACCTGTGTCCGATTCGATGAAATTGAATTGCTTGCAAGAAATTGCCTGTCAATTCTGGTTGAGGCCTTACGATATACTGGATATAGTATGCGTATTGTCTCTGCCCTACTAAATGTGTGCCGCAAAACGGCATTTCCTGGCAGAACAGAACTGGTAACGTCATGTGGGGTTAGCATGGAATGGACTGCGGAACGCGTTGAATTATTAAAAGAGTTGTGGGGGGAAGGGTTGTCGGCGAGGCAGATTGCCGAGTCATTAGGGCACGTAACCCGAAATGCGGTAATCGGTAAGGCGCACCGCCTTGGCTTGTCGACACGGAGCGTGCCATCGAAGCCAACGATCGCGATGCTCAATCCGGTCACCGACAGGTTGTGCCAATGGCCAATCGGGAATCCCGGCGAAGTGGAATTTCATTTCTGCGGACATCAAGCGGAAGCCGGTCGACCTTATTGCGAACAACATTGTTCGATGGCATATCGGCAAACAGGCGACTCCTCGGCCGCCTAACCATCTTCTGCGTCGCTTAAGGATCGCCGCGCCCGAGCACTTGTTCAGGTGAACGGTGGGCGTATGCCCGTGCTAAAATTTAGGGATTGGCGCTTATACCAACTTCCAAAGCCTTCGAGCGTTAGGGGGCTACGCTTTCACTTCCTGCCGCCGCCGGTCTATGCTGCGGCGCATGAACACCCCTAACGAAGGCAGGTCGCCTATCTCCCTTCGACGACGCATACAAACGCTCGCTCGCGAATTCGGTGCGACACAAATTGCATCGAGAACGGACCTCCAAGACCGAACCGAGATGCCGCCGGAACTTTGGCATGCGGTTGGTGAAGCCGGTTTGGCGAGAATTGCCCTGCCCGAGAAATATGGCGGTTCGGGCGGAGATTTTCGAACTCTCGTGATGGCCGCCGAAGCGTTGACGGAATCGGGAGGCAATATGGGCATGGTGACGTCCTGGATGAGTCGCCAGTTGATTTCGCGGCTTCATATACTGGGGCTTGGCACCCAGGCCCAACGCGATACCTATTTGCCTGAATTGGCTGCGGGTCGAATGACACCCTGCATGGCAATATCCGAACCTGGCGCAGGCGCTCACCCCAAGCTTCTTTCAACGAAGGCACATAGAGACGGCAATTTTTTTATTTTGAACGGTGAGAAAGCCTATCTCACGAATGGCCCGATCGCCGATATCTTTCTTGTGCTGTGCATCACGGCGATGAAAGGGGAGCGCAAGGAATTCTCCGTTCTGATCGTACCGCGGGACACCGAAGGATTGGAACTCACCGAAGGCATTAAGATTGATTACCTCCGGCCATCGCCGCATTGCGGCCTAAAGCTCCATGACGTAAGAATTCCGGTCGAGAATCTCCTTGGTCCCGAGGGGAAAGCGTTCGAAGCGATATCATTGCCAATGCGACGAACGGAGGATGCTGTTTTTGCGGCCTCCAAGGCCGGTGCGCTTCGTAATATTCTACGATCCATATCACATGAATTCAGCGGATTAGCGGAAAACGACGATGCCCTAACCGAACTTGGGAAGCTGTCAGCAGCCTGCGACGGCCTTGGCGCTCTAGCATTCCGTGGTGCTGAACTGCTAGACATAGACCCGGTCGCGAATGCGAACACCATCAGCGCCCTGGCAGCTTCGGCGCGGGAATGGGCCGGCAGCCTCAGTGAAAGGATACAAGCGCTGATCGAACATAGCGGATCGTCCCCCTCCCCTTCCTTGGCGGCCGCGTGCCGCGATTTTGAAAAATCAATAGGCATTGCCCGGGCGGCATATGCCATTCAAGCTCGTCGCCGTGGTTTAGCCCTATTCGAACAAATTATGGATATAAGAAACCAATGAATGACACCGTCTCGCAAGACGCCCTAAACACAAAGCTCAATTCAGTCGAATCCATTACCGAAGGCCTCGGCAGCATTGGCTATATCGCCTCTCGCCGTATTTCGACGGCGATTTTCATCGCGCAAAACCTAACGAAACCAATTTTGGTCGAAGGATCGGCTGGTGTTGGCAAGACTGAATTGGCGCTATCCGCCGCGCAATGGCTCGGTCTTCCGCTGATCCGCATGCAATGCTACGAGGGCTTAGACGAGTCCAAGGCCCTGTATGAATGGAAGTACGGCAAACAACTTCTCTATACGCAGATACTTAAGGATAAAATGGGCGACACGTTGTCGGACACCGAAGGCCTCGACGAAGCCATGGACCGTCTGCATGATTTCGGCGACATGTTCTTTTCCGAGCAATTTCTTGAACCCCGTCCCCTCTTGAAGGCTTTGCGTCAAAAACACGGCGCGGTCCTGCTGATCGACGAGGTCGACAAGTCGGATGAGGAGTTCGAAGCCTTTCTGCTGGAAATTCTCTCCGCTTACCAGGTTTCGATTCCGGAAATCGGCACGATCGAGGCAACGGTCCCACCGTTGGTATTTCTGACGTCAAACAACATGCGGGAAATGGGAGACGCGTTGAAGCGCCGCTGTCTTCACCTGTTTATTCCGCTACCCGACGCAAAACTGGAACAGCGGATCGTCGCATCCCGGGTACCGGACATCGAAGAAAAGCTGAGGCGCCAGCTTGTCGCTTTCGTACAGATGTTGCGCGAAGAGGATTTGAAAAAAGTACCGTCAATTTCCGAAACTATTGATTGGGCCCGCGTCCTTTTGCTTTTGCACGCGGACTCCTTGAACTCAGATCTTGTGCGCGACACGCTAAACGTCTTGCTCAAATTCGAGCAAGATATCGCCGCGGTCGAACGTGGGATTCCGGAATTGACGCGCAAGGCGCGGAAAGCCTAAGCGCCGATGCAGCAAACCCTCGAAAATTTTCTGCGGGCATTGAGGGCGATGGAAGTGCGGGTGTCGCCTGCCGAAGCTATCGATGCGCATTGCACGGTCGACACCGTAGGCTACGCCAATCGAACCTTACTGAAGGATGCTCTTTGCATAGCACTTGCCAAGACCGAGGATGAAGTCGTTCGATTCGACGATTGCTTCGAGATGTTTTTCGCACGCGAAGAGTTCCGTGACCGCGACGAACAAAAGGCGCCCGACGAGATCAGCCCATCCGACAGCAATCTCATTGAGGATCATCCTTTGGCGGAGATGCTACTTGGTGGCAGCGAGACGGAAATGGCACAGGCGATGGAACAAGCCGCCAATGATGCTGGCGTAGCAAATATCCGATTTTCGACCCAGCGCGGATTGTTCACACGGCGTATTCTCGACCGCATGGGACTACGAGACCTTGAGTCCCTAATCGCCAACTTAAAACGCGCGGAGGGGACCGATGCGACATTGATGGCGGAACGCTTGGAAGACGGCCGCCGCTACCTGTTCGACGAAGTCCGGCAATATATCGACCGCCAGTTCGAGCTTTACGCACGTTCCGCCGGCGAAGAGTTACGTGCCGAGTTTCTCGCCAAGACCAATTTGTCGTCCATTGAACGGCGCGATTTCGAGCGGATGCACCGCATGGTCCGGCGCATGGCGAAGAAATTGGCGACGCGGTACAACCGCCGCCGCAAACATACCAAGCGCGGCGTCCTTGATGTCCGTCGTACCCTGCGCCGCAATATGGCGCATGATGGCATTCCCTTCGAAACGCTCTGGAAGCAGACAAAGATCGAACGGCCGAAAATCGTCGTGATCGTCGATGTCTCGCAATCGGTCGCGGCCGCGGCGCGGTTTCTTTTGCTATTTCTCTATTCCTTGCATGAGGTAATTGCCACGCTTCGTGCCTTTGCGTTTTCCAGCCATTTGATCGAAGTCAGCGATATTCTGAAAACGAAGGCGGTCGAGGACGCGATCCCGGAAATCCTCGATAAAATCGGCTTCCGCTCGACGGATTACGGACGCGCCTTCGCCGATTTCGAAGAAAATTCCATGGATGCGCTAGACCGGCACACAACTGTCATTATCCTCGGTGATGGCCGCTCGAACGATACCGACCCTAGAATGGATCTCATGCGGCAGATTCATGATCGCTCGAAATCCGTGATTTGGCTGAACCCGGAGCCGGAACCTTTTTGGGGAACGGGCGACTCTGAAATGCACCGCTACAAAACGTTCTGCCATGTCGCGAGAACCTGCAGCACGATCCAGGACCTGGAGCGCGTCATCGACGACGTGATGAAAAGCTACTTCCGCACATAACTGATTTAATTTGAGCAAAAAAATGGGCGGCCGAAGCCGCCCATTTAATCGTTTATCGATCACCGGCTCAGTCGAGACCAACTTTCTTACGATGGTCGGCCCAGTATTTCGGCCAGGCTTCGCTCACCTTGATCTTATTTTTCTTTTTCTTCTCTTCCGCACGCCATTTATTAAAGGCGTCCGTCGCGTTGTCCCACTCTTCAATTACCTTGGCGTGACGCGCAAGACGGGCCACGTTCCAGGCTTCATCCGCGGCATTCCATACACCCTGCTCCTTCAGGAATTTGATGGAGCCAGGATGCCAGGCGACGTCGGCAGGCGGATGACCTGCCGTCGACAGGATCCAGTTCTTCGTCGTTGCATTGACGTTTTTGTACAGGTCGAAGGATTCATGCATCGCCTTGGCAACTTGGTAAACCTCTTCCGTGCTGCGGTCGGCATATGTCACCATCATCGGATAACGGAATTCGATGATATTAACCGGTTTGCCTTTGACCATGCCGGCGCCATTATCGGCCTTGATCGGTGAATACATCGGCGCGATTTTCTGGATACGTTTCCAGCCTTCTTTGTCGGCGGGGTCAAACTGAATCCAATCGATCCCATCAGGTGACGCTTCCAATTCACGTGTGATGCCAGAGAATGGCGACATCAGGAATCCGTCGATCTTACCGGTAAGGCGAGCGCCCTTCATGACGCCGTAGCCACCAAACCAGACCGGTTTGATGTCTGCGCGCGTGAGGCCGGCATATGCCAACAGGGCATCGGTCTTAACGTTGACCGAAGGATTACCCTTCACATAGCCGAGCTTGATGCCCTTCAAATTGTGGCCATCGGCGAACTTCGACCCTTTGGGCACTGTCAAACCGGTGGAAACCGGCGGCGCCAGGATGATACGAAGATCCTGCGGACCCCACTGCGTCACGGCGAAATCATAAGTGCCTTCGGCGGCAAAATAGGTTTCCGTCGCAAGGAAGCCATAATGCGCTTTTCGCTGGGTTACGGGAAGCAGGCGCCCGATACCCGTACCTGACGGCACGATGCGGATGCGGGTGCCAAACTTTTTCTGGAACGCGTTGGCGACCGCGGAAGCCTGGGCAAACCCGGCACTGCCGAAATCGTACGACGTCCAAATCATCGTCTTCGGCAGTTCAGCTGCCTGGGCGACACCTGACGCTAGCATGGCAGCTGTCGCTACCCCACCGGCCAGTTGCCATATCTGTTTTCTAAGCTTCATCGTTAGCTCCTCCTTGTTGGTCCATTTTTTTAACAAGCCTTGGGAATTCACTATCCGGGACATGATCGTCTTATTTCTCTCCCAAACCTGCCGTTTCGTTTCGTCCCCACCGTAAACTGAATCCAATTAAATTACCGCCTAATTCACGCTTGAGCTGTCGCCCGTTTTTGCATAATTCCATAGCCGTAACATACCGCGACGATACCGAGGCCAATCATGTAACTAATAATTTCGGGATAGAGCAAGGCCGCGGCGGCAACAAGCAGCGGCGCCCGCACCGGCCATCCGATTATACCCACCCTGTATAGATATCCTTCAAAGGCCGACGCCATCAGCCAAACCGCGACCAGGGCCGAACTCACCATCACGATGATGTCAGACCACTCTCCGCTCAAGATAAGCGCGGGATTGAGGACGAAAATAAAGGGTAGGATGAAGTTAATCAATCCAAGACGCATTGCCCGCATGCCGATCGCCATCGTATCCGCCTCGGCGATAATCGCCGCGGCGACAGCGGCCAGCGCAACCGGCGGCGTGATATAGGACAGCATGCCCCAGTACAGAATGAAAAGATGACTTGCGACCGGGTCCAACCCCGCATCGATCAAGGCCGGTCCCAGGATGATCGCAAGAAATATATAGCAAGCGCTGACTGTCATTCCCATTCCGAGCAGGAAGCTCGTGACCGCACCCATCGCCAACAACAGGTATAAATTATCGCCGGCGATCTGCAGAAGTTCACGAGAAAACGCGCCACCGACACCCGTAAAGGCCAACGCGCCAACGATCATGCCAACACCCGCGAGAATGGCGATGATGTTCGAAATAATCTTGGCTGAATCAACGATCAATTCGGCAAGCGTATGGTGATTGAAGCGCCTTTCGCCTGTCCTAAACACAAACGAACAGACGACCAGAATGCCGGATGCATAGTACGGTGCATACAAATCCCAGCGCAGCACAACGAGCATGTAAACCAGCGCGACCAAGCTGAAGATATAATACCAACCGCCTTTGAACGTTTTCCAGAGGTCGGGAATGTCCTTTTCGTCCATCCCCTTCAGCCCGTTCACGGCGGCGTAGCCGTCCACCTGCAACAACAGCGCGATATAGAAGATCATCGCGGGCACAAGCGCCGCGATCATGACCGTCGAGTACGGGACGTTCAGGAATTCCGCCATCAGAAACGCAACCGCGCCCATCACCGGCGGCATCAACGCACCGCCCGTCGAGGCGCAGGATTCGACCGCACCCGCATAAACCGCGGGATAGCCAACCCGTTTCATTGTCGGTATCGTCAACTTGCCAGTCGTCACGACGTTGGAGATAACGCTACCGCTTAAGGACCCGAAGAAACCGCTCGACAGGATCGCAACCTTGGCGGGACCGCCACGACTGCGCCCCATCAACGCGGTGGCGAAAGCCATAAAAAAATCACCACCGCCGGTCACGACAAGCGCCGACCCGAAGATCAAAAACCCAATTAGCAAATTGCCGGCAACCCGCATGGGAACGCCGATAATGCTCTCGAAGCCCATCGCATGCGACCGAACGAGCTCAAAGGGTGTTTGACCGACACCCCACAGAAAACCCGGAGCACTGTCCGTCCATAACGGAAAGGTAAAAAAGATAGAAACAATAATGGCCAGTGCGGTTCCGCCAGCGCGGCGAACGGCTTCGATGGAAAGGAAACAGATCGCGGCCGCCATGCCTGTCGGTGTTGGCGGCGCGACGATATCCCAACCCTGCTCGACCATGTCCGATCCGTGATAAGACAAATACATCGCCGCGACCAACGTAAGGATGAACAAAATCCAATCGTAGAAGGGGACGCGGTCCTGATCCGCCCGGCGCGCGGGAAAGACAAGGAAGGAAATTGGCAGGAAGATGCCAATCAACAAATAGAAGTACGTATTATCAATCAAGACCAACCCGAACACGTCCCAACTGAAGGTCTGGTTCATCGCAACGAGGATGCCAAACCCGCCGTAAATCAAGCAAACCCAATAAACTATACCGGAAATTCTACTCGTAGGCGTTTCATCGGACAATGCGTCGAGCTTCGCCTGGACGTCTTCGTCCGTCGTCGTATTCGTCATTACCTCTCCCACGGACGCGATCTGATTTTAGATTCATTTACACGGATGAACCCTTGAATTTGGATTCATTCCGCCACGTCCTTTGCCGGACCCTATCATCCCGCGTACCGTTTCGCCAATCATTAGCGCCACTTATCTATTACATTAGGAATAGATAAATTTCACCCTGAGTTTGCCCAATCATTTCACTACCAGGTGGATTTTTCACCAAACGGTATTCTCACCGCCACGTCTGGTACATTAGTGGTCTCTTCGAATAGTTTTCTGTTGTCCCAAACCTTTCCCGCAACGAAAGAACGTAACAATGACCACGACAGACGATAGCCGCGCCAGAATTCAGTGGGTGTCCCAGAACCACCAGCTCATTCCTTACGCCGACGCCACGGTTTCGATCATGGCGCCTGGCCTTACCTTCGCGGCATTGGTATTCGAAGGATTTCGCGCTTACTGGAACGCCGACAAAGGAGAGCTTTCGATTTTTCGGTTGGAAGATCACCTCAAGCGCTTCGATTATTCGATATCGGTTATCGAAATGGATCAGCCCCCCTCGGCTGACACCATCACGAAGGACATCCTTGATACGCTGAAGGCCAATGAATTTCGCGAAGACACTTATATCCGCGCGCAGGTCTATGTTGACGATTGGGGTTCAATGCTCGCGACAGGACCGGTTGCCAGTTCGGTTATTTGCCGGCCCCGCGCCCGGGTAGCGAGTTTCGAGACCGGGCAGAAATTCATCGTCAGCAGTTGGCGGCGAAACGGTGAAAACGCCAGCCCCTCGCGCATCAAGGCATCGGGCAACTATCTGAACAGCCGGCTCGCCGGGCTCGACGCGAAACGGCAAGGCGCCGGCGGCGCTGTCCTTCTGAACGAGGATGGAACCGTCAGTGAGGGCCCGGGAGGCTGTCTGTTCCTCCTGCGTGACGGCGAATTCATTACACCGGACGTCACCAGCGGCATCTTGGAGAGCATTACCCGCGACACGATCCTAAAAATAGCGCCGCCGCTTGGCATTCCGATGGTGGAACGGAAGGTGGGCAGAACAGAACTCTACCTTGCCGAGGAGGCATTCTATTGTGGAACGGGTCAGGAAATCATGCCGATAACCGCTTTCGACAATCGTCCCGTTGGCAATGGCGTGCCCGGCCCGCTGACCCGCAAACTCCAATCGCATTATGACGATATCGTGCGCGGTAGATCGCCCGAGTATGGTCATTGGCTGACTCCAGTTTACGGGGCTTGATCCTCCTTTGCAGACCTGTCCAATGATTTGAATGACACGAGCGCGCGCCATGACCGACAACGACCCAATCAACGTTGTGGAATTTCTTATTTCCCAGCTCAAGACGTGTGGCCTGGAACGGATATTCGGCGTCCCGGGTGGCGGCAGCAGCATGGACTTAATCGATGCCGCGCGGCGTGCCGATATTCCATTCGTCCTCACCAGGCGCGAGGATTCCGGAGCGATCATGGCGGCCGTCACCGCATGGCTATCCGGCGCGCCCGGCTTGGCGTTGGCGACCAAGGGGCCGGGCCTAACCTCTGGCGCGAACGGTATCGCTTCGGCGTGCCTCGATAGAGCGCCGGTGGTATTTGTTTCCGATGGGTTTGGCGCGGACGAACGAAGCTATGTCACGCACCAATATTTCGATCAAATCGCGCTGATGGACCCGATCACGAAGCACACCAGTAAGCTGGACGGTGACGACCCCGCGTCCGAGATCGACGCGCTTATCGCAGCCATTACTGCTTCGCCAAAAGGTCCCGCCTATATAGAGTTGACTGGTGGCGTCGCACGCCGCGCGGTTGATGTGCCGCGCAACGATACAGTCGATTGCACTGCGGCAATGGCAGCAAACGTCAACGAAATCGAAAAAGCCAAGACACTTATCGGCGCGGCGAAACGGCCGGTCATAGTCGCCGGCTTAGAAGCGCTTTCCGGCGAAAATGCCGCCTCGATCCGCACCTTGGTGGAAATGCTGAACGCGCCGGCACTTGTTACTTATATGGGCAAGGGCGTTATCCCCGATTCTCATCCAAACTTCGCCGGTATCTTTACCGGCGGCGCGGTCGAACAGGCCTGCGTCGGCGAGGCCGATTTAGTCATCCTGGCCGGCCTCGACCCGGTCGAGCTGATCCGCCAGCCCTGGCCCTATTCGGCGCCGGTTCTCGACATCGCCGAGGTCCGGCACGAACCGCACTACATGACGCCTGCCTTGGGTTTATATGGGCCCGTCGCGCTAACCATCGATCATTTGACAAAAGACCTCCAGTCATCCGATTGGAAAGCGCCAGAAATCGCGGGACACCGGGAACACTTCTTCGCCGCGATGACATATAAGCAACGTCCGACGCTGACACCCGTCGAAATCGTCACGATGGCCAGCGCGGCCTTTGGCGGCACGCCGCGATTGGCCGTCGATGCCGGCGCGCATATGTTTTCCGCCGTTGCGTTCTGGCCGGCGGAAAACCCCTATGACGTGCTCATATCCAACGGGTTGGCGACGATGGCCTTCGCGTTGCCGGCGGGTTTGGCCGCGGCGCTGCACGACCCCGAACGTGGCGCGGTCGCCATGACGGGCGATGGCGGCTTAATGATGTGCCTGGGCGAATTGGTCACCGCCGCGCAACAACAGGCAAATTTGACTGTCATCGTATTCAATGACGGGTCGCTATCGCTCATCGATATCAAGCGACAGGAAATGCAGCTTCCGGAACTCGGCTTCAACTGGCAACAGCCGGATTTCGCCGCCGCCGCGCGCGGCTTTGGGTGCAGCGCTTGGCGCGTTTCAACGGCGGACGCCTATCAAGAAGCGTTGAGCGCCGCGGCGGAAACCAAGGGTCCGTGTCTCATTGATGTTGTGCTGGATCCTGATGGCTATCTCGATCAGATGCGCTCGCTTCGCGGCTAGATCTATTTTCTTAACCGGCTGCGTGCTCCGCCGCGAGGAGCGCCGTGACCGTCGACTTGGAAAGGCCACCGACATAGCCTGCGCCGGACCCGCCTTCGAGACCACCGGTCGTGGTGCCGGCGGCGTAGAGGCCTTCGATGGGAGTATCGTCGGTCCGTAAAACCCGGGCGTCCCCATCGATGGCAATACCGCCCATCGTATAGGTTATGCCAGCACAAACAGGCATCGCATAAAAAGGTGCTGTACGGATCGCCACGGGTGCCCCTTTCACGGTGCAACGCGGCGGGTTCAATTCACCGATCGTTCCCGCATCAACGGCCGCGTTATACTCTACGACCGTTTCTTCCAACGTTCCCGCCGGCATATCGATCAGTCCGGCCAACTCTCCGAGGCTTTGTGCTTCGTGCAAGGTCCCGCCTTCTTTTGGGATGTGCGGATTGCAGGGGATCAAGCCGTGCCGTCCGGCCCCTTCCCAAATCGTCTGATCGAACACGACATGAGAAGAATGCGGATCTTCCAACCCGGCAACGCCATTGGCGACATGAACGCCGCCGCGCCCTTCATCGGCAAATCGAAGGCCGTCCGGATTAATCAAAATACCCGCGGTCACAACCGCGTCCAAATATGGATAAGGCCAAAGCCTATCATTCGTCCGCGCGTCCAGGCTGAGCAAATGGCCATAGAATTTGTCCATGCCGATGGTCGCCGCGCCGGCTTCCAAGGCGAAACGCAACCCGTCACCGGTACCGGAACCCGCATTGCGCTGATGAACTTTCTCCGGTCGCGGTGTGATGTGCTCGCGCAAGAGGTCCGGCGCCGCCTGAAAGCCACCATCGGCAAGAATGACCGCCTTTGCCCGGAACTCGACGGTCTCACCGCCGACCTCGGCGATAACACCAAGGCAGCGGTCGTCTTCCATGATGGGTTTTCGCGCGCAAGCGCCGCGAAGCAGTTGGCAACCACGTTCTTCAAGGTTTGTGCCGAGCCGGCGAAGTAAAACGTCGCCGGCGCGTCCTTTCCAATCGAGACCCGGTCCCTTGCGGCCCGGCGGCGCCAAAACCCAACGATGATGCGGGCTGGCGCTGGCCTTGATGAACTTGCACCCTTCTTCCTGCAACCAGCGCACCGCGCGTTCCGCATTGAGCGCCATCGCCCGTGCCAAATCAGGTCGCGCACCGTCGCAAAGCTTTTCGATGGCGGCGAGATGCGCCGCCTCGCCGGACATGATATCCGCCATGCAGACATGCAGTGTACCGCCGGTATAGCGCGTATTGCACAGATAGTGTTCATCCGTGCCCTTCTCCAAAAGAATCGGCTTGGCACCCAACTGTGCCGCGCGGTTCGCCGCCGTCAGCCCGGCGATGCCGCCGCCGACGACGACAATGTCGTAATTGCCACTATTCATGGCGTTTGGTGATGGGGGCATAGACGGCAAGCCCCTCCTTCTGTGTGAGATTGAGCCGGTCCACCATCGCCGCGTTGCTGACCGCAATCGCGCGCCGTTCGGGTTTACCGTCGAGCTCCGTCGCCCCAGCTTTTTGGCGTCCGGAACCGGCCGTCAGAGGTAAAAACAAGGTGTCTTCAAGGTCGAAGCCATAGGGCGCGTCTTCGCAAAACAAAATGCGTCCGGATTCGGTCAATTCCGGCACACGCTCGATCCCCTCATAGACATTGCGTCGACGGGTGATCAATCCCTTGTAGGCGAGACTGGCATTCCCGCCACCGCCGATGTTGCGGTAGGCCTCACTTTGATAAACATCCAAGGACTCGATGCTGTAGAGCGCCAAATACCGCCATGTCACGGTCTCCGGCGCCACGGCGCGGAAACGCTGCGCGGTGTTCAAACCCGGCAACGACACGAGCTTCATCAGGTAGGTTTCGTACCAGGCATGCCATTCCTCTTCGCGTGCCGGATCGCTGAAATTTAGCTCGACGGTGTAGATCACGAGTAGCCTCCCTATTTCCTATGTCACTAAACGTTAGCAACCCGTCTTACGAAACGGCAAGCAAGACAGACCGAACAAATGCCAAGGAGCGGGCTAACGCTCACGTTCGATCAGCGCAGCAGCGCCATCGGGCTGCCGACATCGACAACACCCATCGCCCGTTGTGCTTTGTAACCGAGCAGTTCCTGAACGCGCACTGGCATAGCGCGGACGGCATCTAGGGGAACTGTAAGAAATGTGTTCTCTTCCGTCCGAAGCCAACCAACCACATACCCTATGAACATGCCTCGTCGACGCACATCGGTCGTCTGGTTTTCGCCACCACCATGCAGCGTGGAGCCTAAATAGAATAAGGCTGATCCTGCCCGCATTTCGGCCTGAACGATGTCCGCCGGTCCAGCCGTACGGACCTCGGGCCAAAGGTGGCTTCCCGGCGCAACCCGGGTCGCGCCGTTGGCTATGGTGAAGTCGGTCAGGGCGAATAAGGCCTCGACCTCCAATTGCGGCTTTGGGGCAGGCACGTGCCGCCACACATTGTCGTCACGGTGCAGCCGCTGAACGGTTTCCCCCGGCGCGATCTCGATCAACTGCCCGGTGTTGAAGAGGTAATCATCACAGTTAGGCAACAGGAAATGATCCGCCATACCGCACAGCAGCGGTAAGAGCATCACCTCGACGAAAGTCTCCGACTTGGCGGGAAGACCGTCTATCCGAATGGTCGACTGTCCATAAAATTCGACCATATCTTCTTCCGTCGGGTGCCGGATACCGGGTGGAGTCCTGGCGATAATCCGGTCAAGGTCACTGTTAAGACCATCCAACCGCGTCGAAGTCGGCACGTCTTCCACCACGACCGCCCCGTCGCGTTCCAACAGTTCGCTAAGCACGGTCGAGCTGGCGCTACCATCCAGACGCTCAAGGCTTGGAGCCATTGGTCCCTCCCATCAGTGACAAACCCAAACAGAGCGCCGCGCGCTTGTGCCGGTCTGCCAGAATGCCAATTGTAGATACTGCCGATATCGCAAGCCAGAGGACACTAGGTAGGTCCGTCTTCAATCGCTTGCGAGCCGGGCACTCATGCCGGCCTGGGATTGGCGATTGAGGTGGCGGGAAACCAGCAGGCGCAGCATCTCGCTCGACCCATCGCCGATCTGAAACAGCTTGGTTTCGCGGTAATAGCGCTCGACCGGGTGATCTTTGATCATGCCATGCCCGCCAAGAAATTGAATCGCCTGCTGCGTCACCTCGGTACAGACTTCGCTGGCAAACAGCTTGGCCATTGAGGCCGCGGCGGGCGCATCCGGCGTCTCATCCTCGGCCAAGGCGACAGCGTGATAGGAAAGTTGCCGCGCGGCTTCTATCTTCGCGGCCAGATCGGCGGCACGAAAGCGCAATGCCTGGAACGCCGACAAGGGCTGGCCGAATTGCTCTCGCGTTTGCATGTAGTTCAGCGCGTAATCCAACGCGCCCTGCGCGACACCGGCGATACGGGCGCCATAAATCGCACGCGTCTTGGCGAACCCAACCTGTATGTATTTAAAACCCTCTCCCGGCTTGCCAAGCACGGATGTGCTCGGCACGCGACAGTCCTCGAAATTTAACTCGGCGATCGGATTGGCAGTGTGTGCGATCGTGTCGTAGGTCTGGCCGACGGAAAAGCCCGGCGCGCCCTTCTCGACCAGGAACAGGCTGATGCCACCGCCGCGCAGCGCATCTTTGTCAGTCCGCGCGAACAACACGATCAAATCGGCGCGACCGCCATTGGTGATGAAAATTTTGCGACCGTTGATAATCCAATCGTCGCCGCAGCGCCGCGCGAAGGTCTGGATCGACGCCGCATCGGAACCGACATCCGTCTCGGTCAAGGCGAAAGCCGTTATAAGGTCTCCACTCGCCACCTTGGGCAGGTATTCGCTCTTCTGTTCCTCGGTCCCTGCAAACAGCAACGGCCCCGTCAACAATGTGATCGGGTGACTGCTCGCGGAGAACCAGACCGCGGCTATTTCCTCAAGGATTACCGCGCAAGACAACGCATCAAGGCCCAATCCGCCATATTTTTCCGGCACGTCGAGTCCCATGAAGCCATGCTCTGCCATCATTTTCAGTATGTCGCGGGATAACACCGCGCCGGTGCGTTCCACCGCCGTTGAAACGGGCAATAGCTCCCGCTGCGCGAAGTCGCGCGCGGCATCCTTGAGACGACGCTGGTCTTCGGTGAGACGGTAATTTGCCATAAGAAATGCCCTTCGGTGGTTCGATAAACGCCCAGCCTACGCCGTCTGGTGCCCAAGGCCCACTTGGCGGTATGAAGACATCCAATTTGACGGTTCGAAAAAGATAAAAACTTTCTTGTAAACCCGTTGTAGTGTATTATGTAACTACTACACTACAACGGTAAAGCATGACGGACTGGAACGACACGCAACCGATCTTTCTACAGATACGGCAACAGCTCATCGAGATGATCCTGCGAGGAACGATCCCCGAAGGCGAGGCGCTGCCCTCTGTCCGTCAGATTGCAATGGACCTTTCGGTCAACCCGTTGACGGTCACCAAGGCCTACCGGTCATTGGTCGACCTCGATGTGGTCACAAAAAAACGAGGCTTAGGAATGTATGTAGCGGAAAATGCACGAGTAAAGCTGCTCGCGCACGAACGGGAAAAGTTCCTCGCCGAGGACTGGCCGCGCATCAGAGCGCAAATCGAGGCGCTCGAACTCAACCTTCAGGAATTATTCGGCAAGGGAGAACGCAGGTGACGGACACCGCCATAATCGCAAGTGCGCGCGGCCTGACGAAAAGCTTCGGACGCAAGGACGTGCTACGCGGGATCGACTTCACTATTCCGGCGGGACGCATCTTTGGTCTATTGGGCCAAAACGGTGCCGGCAAGACGACGACGCTAAACGCGCTGCTGGGCCTAACCGACTGCAGTGGTCAGATAGAGGTTTTAGGGCTAGCCCCCTTCCGACACCGCGCCAACCTTATGAACAACGTCGCCTTTATATCCGACGTTGCCAGCTTGCCGCGCTTTTTGAAAGTGCGCGAACTTTTCGACCTTATCGACGGCATTCATCCTGGATTCGACAGGGAAAAAGCAGGCGAACTTCTGCAAGGCACGGACGTGCAACCAAACCTCAAGATCAAAACTCTTTCGAAAGGCATGCTTGCGCAATTGCACCTTGCCGTGGTGATGGCGATTGACGCCAAGCTCCTAGTTCTCGACGAACCTACGCTTGGGCTCGATATCCCCTACCGCAAGCGTTTCTATCGGCGGCTAATCGAAGACTATATGACCGAAGAGCGCACACTTCTGATCACCACGCATCAGGTAGACGAGATCGAATTCATTCTCACCGACATCATCTTCCTGCACGATGGCGCGGTTATTCTCGATACCTCGATCGAAGAGTTGGGTTCGATCTTCACGCAGTTGGTCGTTGACCCGGACGCGCAGGCCGAGGCCGAGAAGCTGGAACCGATCCACACCGAAACCCGGTTTGGAGAAACGGTGATGGTTTTCAAGAACGTCCCATCAGAAAAGCTCGCACCGTTCGGCCGCGCCTCAACGCCAAGCCTATCCGATTTGTTCGTTACCTTGACGCAGCACCAAAACACCATTCCCGGAGACACCTGATGCGCCCGATGTCCGCTCTCATCAAGCGAGAATATCTTGAATACCGACGTGCCTTTCTTTTCGCACCGTGCGTGCTGCTGGCGATTTTCACCGCGGCGGCCCTGTTCGCAATTGTCGCCGGCGAAGCGATTTTCGACCTGACGGCACGGCAATTGCCAAGCGGCGTGGAGATTTACCAAACGTGCATCGGGATTGTATTTGTTTCGTGGTCCGCATATCTGCTCATCGGATTGTTCTTTTACTATTCCGACAGTTTTTCCGCGGACCGGCGCGACAACGCTCTCCTGTTCTGGAAATCGATGCCCCAGAGCGACCTCAAAATTCTGACCAGCAAAGCTTTAGCGGGGATCACCATATTTCTAGGGCTGATCTTCGGCTTTGCGTTGCTGACTGCAATTCTGGTCTATTTGATGCTGCTGATTATCACCGCACAGCATTCCTTAATCACTGCACCCGGTCTCATTGAAGCGGTCTGGAGTTTTGCCGAGATGGGTGTTGTTGGCGCCATCTATCTTGTCCTCACCTTATTATGGCACGCCCCCGGGTTGGCCTGGGTCGCGGGACTTTCGACCGTATTCCAGCGCTGGAGCATTCCCCTCGCCTTCCTTATCCCGGGCACTGTGATTTTACTTGAATATATCAACAGCATCGGCGGAAGTACGCGACCGATCGCCGACTTTCTCACCTGGCGTATTCACGGCTTCCCAAACAAGGCCGACGCACTCGCCATCCTGCTCGGCCAGGCGGAAGGCGGCGCCTTGGCCCTGGTAGGGTTAATCCTTGCTGACATCGATTGGCTACATATGGGGATCGGCCTTATTTTCACCGCTGCGATTATCTACCTCGCCAGCGAATACCGCCGCCGCCGGATCGACGCCTAGCTTCCATTCAATGGCTGTTATTTCCAACGGATCGCATCGCAAACGCTATCGTCACATCGGCTTAGGGGATTCTGGAATCAGTCAAATCCACGAAAGTGAGCAACATTCGCAACATCCTCGCGCTCGCTGACAAGTGTGTTTTCGATCGCCGTTTCATCCGCATATCCAACGCACATGCCAGTGACCAGTTCCTGATCCTCGGGGATACCCAAGTGACGAAACACCGGCTCCTGAAATGGTATCCAGGCTGCTTGCGGACAGGTATGCAGGCCCAAACCACGGGCGGCGAGCATCAATGTTTGAATATACATGCCGGCATCTGCCCAATTACCAAGCGCCAAATAGCTGTCCACCGTGACGAATAGACCGACCGGCGCATCAAAGAACTTAAAATTCCGCGCGCCTTGACGGGCACTGCCCTCGCGGTCGCCCTTTTCAATGCCGAGCAAACCGTAGAGGCCCCAGCCAACCGCGCGACGCCGGTCACGATGCAGGTCGTTCCAAACCGGGGGATAATAGTCGTAATCCTCATACTTCTTTGCCTTGCCCGCCGCCGCCATCGCCAAAACATCGTCGGTTATGGCCTGACGGACCGAACCAGTGCAGACGTAAACATGCCACGGCTGGGTATTCGTGCCGCTGGGTGCGCGCTGGGAAATTTCCAAAAGTCTTTCGACCAATGCCTTTTCCACGGGCTGGTCCGTGAAAGCCCGAATTGATTTACGGGTCTCAATAGCTTCAAAAAGGTCCATATTGCTTCTCCCCTTGACGAGTGCCGTGAGTTGAATTCACAGCCAGGCTCGGTTTTTTCGTGAAATTCTTTGCGTGAGTTCAGCGCAAAGTTAATTGACACCGAAGAACTGGCTGCACCACGAGCGAGGTCACTCCCACTCAATCGTGCCGGGTGGCTTCGAGGTTACGTCGTAAACGACGCGGTTTATACCGGGAACCTCATTGATGATCCGAGTCGACACACCGGAGAGGAAAGCGTGGTCAAAGGGATAGGAGTCCGCCGTCATACCGTCGGTCGACGTGACGGCGCGCAAGGCGCAGACATAGTCGTAGGTTCGATCGTCACCCATAACACCAACGGTCCGAACCGGCAGCAACACCGCGAAAGCCTGCCAGATGGCGTCATACAGGCCGGCGCTGCGGATTTCGTCGAGATAGACTGCGTCAGCTTTGCGCAACAGGTCGAGCTTATCGCGCGCGATCGCACCCGGCATACGAATTGCCAACCCCGGGCCCGGGAAAGGGTGGCGGCCAACCAGACTTTCAGGCAGCCCCAATTCACGGCCCAGTTCGCGGACCTCGTCCTTGAATAGTTCGCGTAAAGGCTCGACCAATGCCAAATCCATACGCTCTGGCAAACCGCCCACATTATGGTGCGACTTAATCGTCACGCTAGGGCCGCCGATGAAGGAAACCGACTCGATGACATCGGGATACAGCGTGCCCTGAGCAAGAAACTTGGCATTGCCCGCCTTCTTGGCTTCCGCCTCGAACACTTCAATGAAGAGACGGCCGATCGTCTTCCGCTTCTCCTCGGGATCGGTAACACCTTCGAGTGCATCGAGGAACAGGTCGGAGACCTCCTTATGCACCAACGGAATATTGTAGTGGTCGTGGAAGATCGACACGACCTCGTCCGCCTCCCCCATCCGCAGCAAACCGTGATCAACGAAGATACAAGTCAGCTGATCGCCGATCGCCTCGTGAATAAGAACCGCCGCGACCGAGGAATCCACGCCCCCCGATAAGCCGCAAACAACGCGCCCATCACCGACCTGTGCCCGAATTTTATCGATTTCCTGCTGGCGAAACGCGGCCATCGTCCAATCGCCGGTACAGCCCGCGACGCGATGCGTGAAGTTGCGCAATAGCATTCCGCCTTGCGGCGTGTGGTGCACTTCGGGGTGAAACTGGACCCCGTAATAGTGGCGCTGATCATCGGCGATGGCGGCATAGGGCGCACCGTCGCTCACCGCAACGGTCCTGAAGCCCTCCGGCAACCCCGTCACGCGATCACCGTGGCTCATCCAGACCTGTTCGTGCGCACCGACCTCCCAAAGGCCGTGGAACAATTCGCAATCTCTTTCTATTTCAATAAAAGCACGCCCGAATTCCCGATGATCCGACGGCTCGACGGAACCGCCAAGCTGCGCGCACATCATTTGCTCGCCATAACAAATGCCGAGTACGGGCACACCCTTCTCGAATACCGCGTCGGGCGTACGAGGCGACTGTGAAGCCGTCACGCTCGCGGGGCCCCCAGAAAGGATGATTGCCTTGGGGTCGTACGCCGCGAGGCTGGCGCCATCGACTTTATTGAAGGGGTGTATTTCGCAGTAGACACCGTTTTCGCGTACGCGACGCGCGATCAACTGCGTTACCTGACTGCCAAAGTCGACAATTAATACACGGTCAGTCATGAACCGCCGCCGTTATGAAAAGGTCCATCTTCCTGTCTTGTCCGTGTTCGTCCAAGTAATAGAGGCTCCGGCAACGGCCGCCACTGATAGGCAACTTCCGGAAGTATCGTGTTCCACAACCGTTCTTCGCGAACCGCGACCCGGCTTCCCCCCATCGCCTCATAAAAGAACCGCGAAGGGTTCCGTTCCAAAACCCAAAGAATCGCGGCGTCGAAGCCCGCAGTCCGCATAGCGCGCAACATGGCCCCAAGCAACTCGCGGCCATGTCCTTGACTCTGCCAATCCGGCGAAACGTAAAGCGTATAAATCTCACCGGCCCCCGCAAACCGCCAATCGCGGCATAATCCACAACTGCCGACACCCACGACACCGCACCCTGGAAAATCCGCCACCATTACCGTGTCGCTGCTCGCGATCTGTGCCGCCCAGTGCCGTCGTTGTTTCGATTCCGACATGCCCGATAATACGGGGTCCGGCACCAACCCCGCATAGGTCGCCCGCCAGGTTTCGACATAGACCGATGCAATCGCGGCCGCGTCGTCGGCCCGCGCCACGCGATAGCGCATTTCACTCACGGCATCGTACGGTAATTTGGTGCCTCTCGCGTAACGGTGACATCATGAACATGGCCTTCGCGGAGGCCTGAATCCGTCACCCGGAGGAAGCGAGCGTTCGTTCGCATTTCAGGCAATGTCGCGTTGCCGGTATACCCCATCGCCGCCCGCAGACCGCCGACAAGCTGATGGATGACATTGCCAACCGGTCCTTTATAAGGAACCTGACCCTCAATGCCTTCCGGTACAAGTTTGAGGGAATCGGATACTTCCTGCTGGAAATAACGATCCGCGGAGCCACGCGCCATCGCCCCCACCGATCCCATGCCACGATAAGATTTGTAGGAACGGCCATTGTAAAGATGCACTTCGCCCGGCGCCTCGTCCGTACCCGCGAATAGCGACCCGATCATGGCGCCACTGGCACCGGCGGCGATTGCTTTCGCCAAGTCGCCGGAATATTTGATCCCGCCGTCGGCGATAACAGGAATATTGTGTTTCTGGCCGACTTCGACCGCATCCATAACGGCTGTAAACTGCGGCACTCCGACGCCGGCGACGACGCGCGTCGTGCAAATCGAACCCGGCCCGATGCCAACCTTGACCGCATCGGCACCCGCGTCGATCAAGGCCTTCGCCCCATCGGCCGTTGCGATATTGCCAGCCACGACCTGGGCATAATTGCTTATCTTTTTCACATTATCGATTGCTTTCAGAACCCCGGCCGAGTGACCGTGCGCGGTGTCGATCACAATCACGTCACAGCCCGCGTCAAGCAAGGCCGTGGCCCGTTCCAAACCATCCTCGCCAACACCGACGGCACCCGCGACCCGCAAACTGCCATTTTCGTCCTTGCATGCATTCGGAAAGCGCAACGCTTTTTCAATGTCTTTTACGGTAATCAAGCCTACACAATGGCGTTCATCGTCCACGACAAGCAGTTTTTCGATACGGTTTTCATGCAGTAACCGTTTTGCCTCATTGTGCCCGACGCCCTCGCGAACGGTAATAAGGCCCCGCCGGGTCATCAATTCGCGCACCACCTGCCCCGGATCCGTCGCAAACCGCACATCACGGTTGGTCAGGATGCCGACGAGCTTGCCACTCCGCTTGGCAACAACAGGAATCCCGGAGATTCTGTTCTCGTCCATAAGACGCAACGCCTCGGAGAGCGTCCTATCCGGCGTAATGGTTATGGGATCAACGACCATCCCGGATTCGAAACGCTTTACCTTGCGAACCTCGTTTGACTGTTCTTCGATGGAAAGGTTCTTATGAACGACACCAAGCCCGCCAGACTGCGCCATGGCGATCGCAAGCCGTCCTTCGGTCACCGTATCCATCGCCGATGAAACCAGAGGAATGCCGAGTTTGACCTTATTGGTTAGATGCGTGCTCGTATCGGTCTCATTGGGCAATACCGCGGATCTCGCAGGCTCTAGAAGTACATCGTCGAATGTCAGCGCTTCACGTATCCGCATACCGTCTCTCCAGCCGAATTTACGTGATCATACAGCCCTAATGCATCAAGCCAAGAGATTTATGGCGGTTTTCATGCATGAAATGCACACCGCGGGCAAATATTCGCCCGAAACAAGGCTGTTTTGACAGCTCGGCCAGCCCGATATGGAAAAAATGGGCTAATTATGCCTAATCGCGACGCGAATCGCCGCCGCCGCGAAAACCGATCGCGACGACGTACATTTCCGCCGACTCCTTGCGGCTCGCATCCGGTTTCGCATGGACGACCTTGGTAAAGTCTCGTTTCAGTCGCGCCAAAAGGTCGCGCTCCGTGCCGCCCTGTAGCACC
>JAJFJC010000420.1 GCA_021774385.1 Alphaproteobacteria bacterium | reverse complement strand
AAGGGCCTTTCCGGAGGCAAATAGATGCGCGGCGAGAGCGCGGTGACCAGCGATAAAGCGCGCTCAAGAGATATCTTTTCATTGGTCTATGCGGTGTTTACCGCGGGCCTCTGCTCCATCGTTTACGAATTGCTCATCGCGACCACCGTCGCCTATTTCGAAGGCGACAGCGTCAAATACTTTTCCCTGACAATTGGCCTTTATATGGCGTCGATGGGCGCTGGCGCCTTTGTTTCGAAGTTTATACAAACCGATTTGCTGAAAACATTGATCGGCGCCGAGATCCTGCTGGGCTTTCTCGGGGGCGCCAGTGTTCCTGTCTTATATGTTGCGTTCTCACACACAGACCTGTTTCTGGAAACCTATGTCGTTCTGACATTGTTGATCGGGTTTTTGATCGGTCTCGAAATTCCTTTCCTAACCCGCATCCTGGAACGCTACAATAGTCTGCGCGTCAGTATCGCTCATGTGCTTTCCCTGGATTATCTCGGTGCCCTGGTCGCCACCCTGGCGTTTCCGCTGGTTTTACTGCCATTCTTCGGCGTTTTTAAAAGCGGGCTCTTCTTTGGCCTATTGAATATGAGCATTGGATTGCTTCTCGTTTGGCGGTTTCCCACCCAAATCGGCAAGCCCGCGGCGGGGCTATTCCGTTCATTGTCAGTGCTGATCATCCTCGCCATAGCGGGTGGTCTGTTCACCGCCAACATTTCACTAAAAGCTTGGAACGATAGCGTCTATGACGGCCGCGTCTTGTTTACCAAGAGAACCAAATATCAACAGATCGTCCTGACAAAATACCGTGATGATTTACGGCTCTATCTAGATGGGAACCTGCAATTTTCCTCGATAGACGAATACCGTTATCACGAAGCGTTAGTCCATGTTCCGCTCGCCGTATTGCGCCAGCACGGGCGGAAACGATTAAGCTTATTGTTTCTGGGAGGCGGGGACGGCCTCGCCGTCCGCGAGGCTTTAAAGTACGACGAAATCGCCCGCGTCACACTTATCGATCTTGATCCCGAAGTGACTAGAATTGCCCGCGAGAACCCTCATGTCACCACGCTCAACGAGAATAGCCTGACGAAGGATGCGAGAGTACGCGTGATCAACGCCGACGCCTATGCCTATCTAAAATCCGCCACCAATCTTTACGATTTGATCGTCGCAGACCTCCCTGACCCCAACAACACAGACCTCGCCCGGCTATACACCCGGGAATTCTATCGGCTGGCCAAGTCCCGTCTGACACCAGATGGTCTGTTCGTCACGCAAGCGACGAGTCCCGTTTTCGCGCGTAGAGCATTCTGGGGCATTCGCAAAACAGTGGCGGATGAATTTACCCATGTGCACCCCTATCACCTGCTGGTGCCGTCCTTTGGTGATTGGGGCTTCGTGGTGGCAAGCGACAAGGAATTTGAGCCGAAAACGGCGTTATCCACGCTAAGCGGAAAGACACGCTATTTAGACCCGAAATCCTCGGACGCCCTGTTCATGTTTGGCAAGGACCTTCTGCCCGAGAAACCGATCGAATCGAGCAGCTTGGATCGCCCCATCGTCTTAAACTACTACTTGGATGGTTGGCGTTACTGGGGACGATAAGCGCGTGACCGTGGCGTGTTCAAGACGGTGTCGAAAGCGTCCGCTTGTTCACATGCGTGGGAAAAGCAAGTATGCCGGCACGCTGAAGGAGGAATGATGACCGACACCGCCACGATCACAACCGCTGACCGCGTCAGCATCATCCCGATTGCCGGTGCGCTTGGCGCCGAACTTTCCGGCTTCGATCTCAGTAGCGAACTAACCGACGCGGAAGTCCAAACCATCCGGCAGGCGCTGCTCGATCACGGCGTCATCTTCTTTCACGGCCAAGATTTCGACACCGGCGCCCACAAACGCCTGGCGCGGCGGTTCGGCGATATTTTCAACCATCCCTTCCTGATTTCCGACGACCCGGATGTGGTGACCATCGTCCGGGAGCCCGGCGACACCCGCATTGTTGGCGAGGACTGGCATTCCGATACCGCCATGGTGGCGGAACCGCCTATGGGCGCGATTCTGATCGCGCTTGAGGTACCGGACTATGGTGGCGACACCCTGTTTGCCAACCAGTATCTCGCCTATGACGCCTTGTCGGATGGCATGAAAGACCTACTGGCTAACCTCAAGGCGCTTAATTCCGACCGCTTGGTCGCGGGACCCGGCGCCGCCGAACTCAGTGACAGCCGCTCGACCAAATCCCGCACCGGACCGGACTGGCGTGAAACGGTCAATGCACACCCTGTCGTCCGCACGCACCCCGAGACCGGGCGCAAATGCCTCTACGTGAACCATTCCTATACGGTCGGTTTCGAGGGCATGACCGAAGACGAGAGCAAGCCACTGCTAAACTGGCTCCTGGAGTGGGGACACCGGCCCGAATTCACCTGCCGGTTCCGTTGGCGCAAGGGGTCGGTGGCGTTCTGGGATAACCGTTGCACCAAACACATCGCCGTTGACGACGTCCACGATACCCGACGTGTCATGCGGCGAATCCAGATCGCCGGCGACCGGCCGTACTGAAGTCGCGCCAGGGAGAGTGATCTCCCCTTATAGGAACCGCATTTTGCCATCGGCGTGTTCAAGTAAGCAATATTACGAACTTTCTCTATTGCGTGGACGATGTATGGATACAGTTCGATATCGCATTATGAAATTTTCCGGACGATTTTGAGCGAATTGCAAACAACGGTGTAAAGGAGAATTGCGGATGTCTCTTGGCAACAAGATGGGCGCGGAAGCGCTTGGTACATTCTGGCTCGTATTCGGCGGCTGCGGCAGCGCGGTTTTGGCGGCGGGCATTCCGCAACTCGGCATAGGCTTCGTCGGTGTTTCTCTAGCCTTTGGCCTCACCGTCCTCACCATGGCGTACGCGGTCGGCCATATTTCTGGCGGCCATTTCAATCCGGCAGTGACCATCGGGTTATGGGTCGGTGGGCGATTTCCAGCCGGGGAAATCATTCCCTACTGGATCGCTCAAGTCGTCGGCGCCGTCGCCGCGGCCGGCGTGCTCTACCTCATCGCCAGCGGCAAGGCCGGGTTCGATCTCGCGGGTGGATTCGCCTCCAACGGCTATGGGGAACACTCGCCGGACGGTTACTCAATGATCGCCGGGTTAATCGCCGAAGTCGTTTTGACGGCATTCTTTCTGATTGTCATCTTAGGGGCGACGGATGGGCGCGCGCCGGCGGGATTTGCACCGATCGCCATCGGCCTTGCCCTGGTTCTGATTCATCTCATCAGTATTCCGATCACCAACACGTCGGTAAATCCCGCCCGGAGTACAGGCCCCGCTTTGTTCGTCGGCGGATGGGCGCTGGCGCAACTGTGGCTGTTCTGGGTCGCCCCCATCGCCGGGGCCGTGATCGGTGCGCTGGTATATCGTTTTGTTGGAAACGGCCGCGAGAGCGAATAGTTTTTCGACCGCACCTATCGACCGAAGGAGAGCATTGGCGACGGTTAGGCGCCACCCCGTCGCCGCTCCTTGCGGTCCAGGTAGCGATAGTAATTTCCAACAATCGGTAGAAACCAAGGATTGCCGCTATAGAACGGGACCGGCACCTTGGGAAGGTCGATACCGGCATAGGCGCTGTCCGAGCGGCCGTCTTGCAGGATACGCCGCGCCACCTGATGACCAAGATAGGTCATCATCGCAACGCCGCTGCCATTGCAGCCGGTGCAATAATGGATCCCGTCCTCCTGCCCCATATGCGGCAGCGCATCGGTTGTCATGGCGACGAAACCGGACCAGGAATGGGTGATGCGTACGCCCTTCAACTGTGGCCAGCGGTCGGTCATCATGCGATGCAGTAGGGCGGCGCTGACATCCGCCGGGACGCTCTCAAAACGCGCGCGGCCGCCATACATGACCCGCCGGTCACCCGGCAGCAGACGGTAATAGCTTGTAATCCGGGGGCTTTCCGAAATTGTCCGTCCGTTGGGGATCAATTCGTGCGCGAGGTCCTCCGGCAATTCCTCCGTCGTGATGATCTGGCTTGAAATCGGTACGATCCGGCTCCGCAACTTTGGCGTCAGGGCGCCAGTATAACCATTCGTGGCGACGATCACCTGTTCCGCCCGGCAGTCGCCCTTCGCCGTTTTGACGGTGAAGTTGCCCAAAGCCCCGTCGATTTGATTAACTTTGGTATGCGCGCATAATAAAATGCCGACGCGATTGCAGGCGTCCAGCAATCCCTTATGAAAGAGGGAAGGATGCAATTTGCCGGCGCGTTCGATCACCATGCCGCCATGGTAGAAATCGCTGCCGATCTCGGATCGCTGTTCGTCTCGGGGAAGCACCCTTGCGCCGACCTGAATCACGCGGTTCAGATCCTCCGCCTTTTTCTTCATGCCTTCAAAATGGTCCGGTGTATAGGCTCCGACGAAACGGCCACGCCGTTCGAAATGGCAATCGATATTCTCTCGCTCGACCAATGTTCCAACGAATTCGAACGCCGCCATACTCTCGCTCATCAAGCCTTCGATCAGCTTTTTTTGTTCATCGGATTGCTTGGCCTGACCGGGCCCACCAGCGATTCCCTTGCCGATATTGACCCCGGCGCTGACGCCGCCGCCACTGCGCGAACTGGCGCCCTCACCAAAGGCCAGCGTGTCAACGACAGTAACCTTTCGGCCTTCACGCGCTAGTTCGAGTGCGGCGGACAGGCCCGAATAGCCACTACCGACAATGAATATTTCCGTCTCGGCAGGCAGATCAGTCGAATATTGCGTGCCGGGGCGGGCGGCCTCCCACCAGAACGGTTCTGGTTTATAGTCTGGGTGAAACAGAGAACGATCAATGTTCATGAGACTCTCGCTTCCTTTGCCGGTCTTGGCGGTCGCGGCCTACCGGTCACCGAAATGACGGCGCCAGATTGGGCCGACAATCGAGTTTTGTCTGACACCTTCCGTTAGCCCCTCTAGGCGCGGTGCCTCGATGTCGCCTCGGAACCAAATACACAGCATCGCGATATAGACATCGACAACGCCTAGCGCATCACCGAGCAAGAAGGGGCCCGGGCCAAAGGCATTCTCCAATACACCCAAGGCTTCGCCCATCCGAGTGACTGCCGCGGTTCTTGTCGCTTCGGTAGCGTTCGGGTCGCTGGTAAAGCGATGCGGATAAGCAACCCGGAGAACCGCCTCGTAGACATTCACATTCGTAAAAACGATCCATCGCAAAAAAGCCGCATGCGCGGATGTACCAGGCGCCGGTGCGAGGCTCTTCCCAGGATGGCACGCCGCGAGATGAATAAGGATCGCCGCGGTCTCTGTCATAATCGAACCGTCCGGCAGGACGAGGGTCGGAACCTGACCCCAGGGGTTCGTTTCGCGGAAACTGTCAGGCAGCGGCGTCCCTGGTTTGGAGTCGAGGGCCACAAGTTCAAAAGGCGCTTCGGCCAGCGCAAGGGCGGCTTCAACCACGAAACCGCCGGAACCGGTCCGATTGTAAAGCCGGTAGGTCATCGTTCGCTCACTCTGGATTGCTTGATTTTTGAGCGTGAAGAATTTGCGCCTCGACCATCGCATCGATCTCCTGCTCGCTATATCCAACTTCCCCCAACACATCGTAGGTGTGCTCCCCGAGCAACGGCGCACCTTGGCGGATCGAGGTCGGCGTCCCTTCGAACCGAGCCGCCGGACGCGCCTGACGAAGCAGCCCGGCATGTGGATGGTCATGCTCCACGACAATACCGCTAGCTTTGATCTGTGGGTGATCGATCATTTGTTTGCGCGTCAGAACGGGCGCACAAGGCACACCACCATCGTCGAGAATTTTCAACCATTCCGCCGCAGGTTTCTCGAGCAATACCTCCTGGATCAAATTCAACCGCGCATCGGCGTTTTCGTCGCGCAAAGCCGGTGTCGAGAAGCGCGGATCTTTCAACAAATCTTCTCGCTGGGCGATCTTGCAGAAACCTTCCCATTGCACGTTGGTCATGGTGGACACGGTAATGTAATCGTCCTTGGTTTCGTAGATAAGGTCGATAAACGTGGCCGCCCGTTGTTCGCTGACCTCGTTGCCAACAAAGGTTTGTCCGCCCATATCTGACGACCACAGAAATGCAATAATCGAATCGAGCATCGATACCTTGACGTGCTGGCCTTCACCCGATTTAGCGCGGCCCGCAAGCGCCGCGACAACAGCTTGCGCAGCAGTGACACCGGTAAGCTTGTCCGGCAAGATAGTGCGGATCAACCGTGGCCGATCTTGGTCCGACCCAGCCTGAACCGTGGCGAGGCCCGACAACGCCTGAATAATCGGATCGTAGACGGGCTTATGAGATAAGG
>JAJFJC010000419.1 GCA_021774385.1 Alphaproteobacteria bacterium | reverse complement strand
CCAGGCGGTCAGATGACCATCACGACCGATGTCGAGAACTATCCCGGTTTCGCCGATGTGATCCAGGGGCCCTGGCTGATGGAACAAATGCAGAAACAGGCGGAGCATGTCGGCACCAAGATGGTTCACGACATCATCAATAGCGTCGATTTCAGCACACGGCCGTTCACCTGCATCGGCGATAGCGGCGATACCTACACCGCCGACGCGGTGATCATCGCGACCGGCGCGCAGGCGCGCTGGCTCGGTCTGGAATCGGAGCAGAAATATATGGGCTTCGGCGTGTCCGCTTGCGCGACATGCGACGGTTTCTTTTTCCGCGACCAGGAAATTGCCATCGTTGGCGGTGGCAATACGGCGGTCGAAGAAGCGTTGTATCTGACAAACCATGCGAGCAAAGTAACGGTCATCCATCGTCGCGACGCCTTCCGCGCGGAAAAGATCATGCAGGACCGGCTGTTCAATAATCCGAAGGTCGAAATCATGTGGGACCATGTGCTCGATGACGTGCTCGGCGGTTCCGACCCGCTCGGTGTCAATGGCGCCCGCGTGAAGAACGTGAAGACGGGTGAAACGACCGATTTGGACGTCACCGGCGTCTTCGTCGCGATTGGCCATGACCCCGCGACCGAAATTTTTAAGGGCCATGTGGAGATGGATGACGAAAACTACATCGTGACGGCGCCTGACAGTACCGCCACCAAAATTCCCGGCGTGTTTGCCGCCGGCGATGTCGTCGACAAGATTTACCGTCAGGCCGTGACCGCGGCTGGCAGGGGTTGCATGGCGGCGCTCGAGGCCGAAAAATTCATCGCCGAGCTTGAAGACGGTCAAGCCGTCGCGGCGGAGTAAGCGGAACAATTCATGACTGTTAACGATGCCATAAATTTCGACGATTTGCGGAAACTAGCCAAGAAACGCCTTCCGAAGATCATTTACGACTTTATCGAAGGGGGCGTCGACGACGAAGACGGTCTGGACCGCAATGAAGGCGCCTTCCGCCGGCGTCCGCTGATGCCGCGCTATATGGTCGATGTCACGACTCGTGATCAGACGCAGCCTTTGTTCGGCAGACAATATTCCAGTCCCTTTGGGATCGCGCCGACCGGTGGCATCAGCAATTACCGTTGGGGTGGCGATCTGATGCTGGCCGCCGCGGCGCGCGAGGCGAATATCCCGTTCATTATGTCCGGCGCGGCTACCGCGTCGATGGAGGATCTGGCAAGGGTCGCACCTGAGCATGGTTGGTATCAGCTCTATGTCGCGCAAGACCGGGCGATCTCCGAAGACATGATCCGCAAGGCGGCCGACCTCGGCTTATCGACGCTGGTGGTCACGGTCGATGTGCCCACGGGATCCAATCGCGAACGCAACCGGCGCAACGGTTTTGGCCGGCCCTTGAAATTGTCGCTGGCCTCGAAGCTTGACGCGCTGCGCCGACCCTACTGGTTCAAGGACTATATGCGTCACGGCATCGCTAAACTGCCGAATTGGGAGCCATACGCCCCCGCTGGCGTGGACGCCAACGGGCTGGGTGATTTTGTTTCCAGCCAGATTCGGGGTTCGTTGAGCTGGGCCGATATCGAAAATTTCCGCAAGCTCTGGCCACGCAAGATGGTGCTGAAGGGTGTCATGCGCACCGATGACGCGATCCGCGCCGCCGAAATTGGCGTCGACGGGTTGATGGTGTCGAACCACGGCGCCCGGCAGCTTGATAGGGCGCCGTCGCCGCTCGATGTGCTACCGTCGATCAATGCGGCCGTCGGCGACCGGATGACCTTAATGCTGGATGGCGGCGTGCGGCGTGGCTCGGATGTGCTGACCGCGCTCTGCATGGGGGCGAAGTTCGTTTTCCTCGGCCGTCCCACCTTGTATGGCGTCGTGGCCGGTGGCGAAGCAGGCGCCACCAAGGCGGTCGGTATTCTGCGCAACGAAATCGATCTGGTGATGGCCCAAATTGGCTGTACCGAACTAAATCAGCTCGGACCTGATTTCGTGCATTGGGATGAGGACGAGTTGCGGCGTAATTTGCCGCGTTAATTTCCAAAATTTGTGGAAATCGTGCTCAGCATGAAGGTCATGTCTTCGTGATGTAACGTTTTTCCAATAGACATTCTCCAGCACTCGTTTCAAAGTTGCACGAGCGAAGGGCGGCATTGGAAAGTACGCCTGACAACAAGGGAGAAATTGGGATGGCGCGATTCAGGAAAATGTTGGCCGCATCGGTTGCTCTGGCAATCGGCGGCGCGGTTGGCACGGCCTCGGCCGCGACGGAAATCCAGTGGTGGCACGCCATGGGCGGCGCGCTTGGCGAGACGGTCAACGATATCGCGGCTGGCTTTAACCGAAGCCAGTCCGACTACGTCCTCAAGGCCGTCTATAAGGGAAATTATACCGAGACCATGACGGCGGGTATCGCCGCCTTCCGGTCCGGCAAGGCCCCACATATCATGCAGGTCTTCGAAGTCGGTACGGCGACGATGATGGCCGCGCGCGGCGCGATCTATCCGGTCCATCAATTGATGAAGGATGCGAGCGCGCCCTTCGATCAAGCCCGCTATCTATCTTCCGTGATCGGCTACTACACGTCGACCGACGGCAAATTGCTGTCGATGCCGTTCAACAGCTCGACGCCGGTCGTGTTTTGGAACAAGGAAGCGTTCAAGAAAGCGGGGCTCAGCAAGGCACCGACGACATGGGAGGAAATGGGCGAGGCGTCGAAAAAGATTATCGCTTCCGGCGGTGCGTCCTGCGGCTTCACGATAGGCTGGCAAAGCTGGTCGATGCTGGAAAATTTCAGCGCCTGGCATGATGTGCCCTTCGCGACGAAGGATAACGGTTTCGCCGGTCTCGATACCGAATTTGCATTCAATAGCCCACTGCACGTCAAAACCATCAAACAGTTGGCCGACTGGCAGAAGGACAAAGTGTTTACCTATGGCGGGCGGCGCGGCGATGGCAACCCGCTTTTCGCCGAAGGCAAATGTGCGATGCTGATCAACTCATCGGCCTATTACAGTGGTTTACGGAAGAGCGCCAAGTTCGACTTCGGTACGGCGAAGCTGCCCTACTGGTCGGATGTGAAAGGGGCGCCGCGTAACAGCATCATCGGTGGCGCGACCTTGTGGGTGTTGAAGGGCCAGCATAAGGAAGACTATGTCGGCGTTGCCAAGTTCATGACCTATCTGTCGGACTCGTTCGTGCAAGCCTTCTTGCACCAGAACACGGGCTACGTGCCGATTACCAACGATGCGTACAAGCTGACCAAGCGGATCGGCTACTACAAGCGGAACGAAGGCCGCGACGTTGCCATCGAACAAATGAGCGGCGCCCCGACGGCGAACTCCAAGGGTCTCCGTCTCGGCAATTTCGTTCAGATCCGCGACATCATCAACCAGGAGTTGGAAGCCATTTGGGCCGGTAAGAAGAGCGCCAAAAAGGGCCTCGACGATGCCGCCAATCGCGGTAATAAGCTGCTTCGGAAGTTTGAAAAGGCGAATAAATAGACCGGGCCGGCAGGCCGGCGATTAAACTCGCCTGTCTGCCGTCCGGCTAACCGGCTGCCTTCATGCATAAGCGGGTCACGTTCAGAAACAGCTGGCTGCCCTATCTCCTGGTCGCGCCACAAATCATTATTACGCTGATCTTTTTCATCTGGCCGGCGAGCCAGGCGCTGTTTCAATCGGTCTTGATCGAGGATGCTTTTGGGCTATCGAGGGAATTCGTCTGGCTGGACAATTTCGCGGAAGTCTTCAGCGATCCGTCCTATCTGGCCTCCCTTCAAACGACGGCGGTTTTCAGTATCGCGACGACCGTGCTCAGCCTGTCGACGGCGTTGCTGTTGGCGGTGATGGCCGACCGGGTCATCAAAGGGGCCTCGGCTTACAAAATGGCGTTGCTGCTGCCCTATGCCGTCGCCCCGGCGGTCGCCGGTGTTCTGTGGCTGTTCATGTTCAACCCATCCAACGGCGTACTCGCCATGACATTGAAGGGGCGCGGCTATGATTGGAACCATGTCCTGAACGGCGGTGAGGCTATGCTGTTGGTCGTCATCGCGGCAGCCTGGAAACAGATCGCCTATAATTTTCTGTTCTTCCTGGCGGGACTGCAGGCAATCCCGAAATCCTTGATCGAGGCCGCGGCCATTGACGGCGCGGCCCCCGCGAAGCGGTTCTGGACGATTGTGTTTCCCCTGCTGACGCCGACGACGTTCTTCTTGCTTGTGGTGAATATCGTCTATGCGTTTTTCGATACATTCGGAATTATTCACGCGGTAACCGGTGGTGGCCCGTATCAAGCGACGGAAATTCTCGTCTACAAAGTCTACTCGGATGGTTTCGTCGGGCTCGACCTTGGCGGTTCGGCGGCGCAATCAGTGGTGCTGATGGCAATTGTCATTGCTCTAACCGTCGTTCAGTTTCGCTACATCGAGCGCAGGGTCGAATACTGATGGTCGAAAATCGCCCCTATTTGACGATCCTAACCCACCTCATTTTGGTCGCGGGTTTGATCATCGTCTTGTTCCCGCTCTACATCGCCTTCGTGGCGTCGACTCATCTGACGGAGGACGTGATCAGTTCCGTCCAGCCCTGGTTCGGCGATCAATTGGT
>JAJFJC010000418.1 GCA_021774385.1 Alphaproteobacteria bacterium | reverse complement strand
GTGTTGGATGGTTTGCCGCGCAACGAAACCTTCAACTGGGTCGACAGGGTTTCCGTGGAACTGACGACGATGCTGTTGGCGACGCTCTTCGATTTTCCGTGGGAAGACAGGCATCTGCTGACCTATTGGTCCGACGTCGCGATCACCAATGTCGATGCGCCGGAAGCCATCGTCCGTACCGAGGAAGACCGTATCGCGGAGCTCGACCGGATGGGGGATTATTTCCGCGACCTCTTCGACGAACGCGCCAAGAGCGAGCCGAAATTCGACTTAATCTCAATGCTCGCCCATACCGAGGCGACGCAAGACATGCCGCACAAAGAGTTCGTCGGCAATGTCATCCTGCTGATCGTTGGCGGTAACGATACGACCCGCAATTCGATGTCCGGCGGCCTCGTCGCACTGAAGGATAATCCGGCGGAATTCGAGAAGCTGCGCGCCAACCCGTTGCTTGTCGACAAGTTGGTGCCGGAAATCATTCGATACCAGTCACCGATTATTCACATGCGTCGCACGGCGAAAGCCGATGCCGAACTCGCGGGACAAAAGATAGCGAAGGGCGACCGCGTCGTGATGTGGTACGTCTCCGGGAATTGGGATGAGGACGCGATACCCAACGCCGACCGATTCATTATCGACCGCGACAAGCCGCGCCGGCACCTCGCCTTCGGCGCCGGCATTCACCGCTGCGTCGGCGACCGGCTCGCCGAATTGCAATTGCAGATTCTGTGGGAAGAAATTTTGGCGCAAAAACTCGATATCGAGGTGGTCGGTGAACCCGAACGGCTCTATTCCAATTTCATCCGCGGCATCCGAACCTTGCCGCTAAGGATCCATTCTTCTTAAGCGGTTGGTCCGAAATACTGGAGCGTTGCGACATTTCGGATTTTTTGGATGTTTCGGTGGTAGGTTGAAGGTTACTTTGTGGCGAAGCGCAAATTGACGTCACCGTAAAAGGCATAGGCCAGATAGGTCGGATCGCCGGTTTTCAGGAAATCACGCCGCGCGAATTGCAGAACCTCGGCGGCCTTAACGTCGCCGTCTCGCAGTTTGGTGTAGAGCCTCGTGTAAAATGCGTTGGAAAAACCAGCAGCGGCTGTATCGGTGAGTGGCCATAAGCCACCAACGTACCCGCCCGCGCCGGTTTCCAATACCGCCGGTGCCCAACCATCGACAAAGTTCGCCACCCGTTGCGCCTTGCCGATGTCGCACGCGTTCAGGAAAAAGAACGGGTGGTTTTTCGATACGGAGGGCGCCATGCCACGCCAGGAGACAACGTCGAGTTCGACATCTTCCAGTCGGATCGCATATGTTGGATTTTTTTCGCCTCCGACGATTCCATGCCCCGAGAAATGGATGATGCCGCGCGGCGAATTCGTGAGCAATTCCCGCACAGACGATAGTTTACCTGACAGAGCGCGATGGCCCGGCAATTTCGCCAGAACGCTCATTTCTTGCACCTGGTTCGGTAATACGTCCTTGCCTTTATAACGCGGTGCAATCGTCACTAGTTCCTGGAGCAACAGGCGTTGCGGCGGCTTATCCAACTGTGTGGAATTCTCGCCGATGTGCCATCGCGCGATACGGAATTCGAGACCAATAAAGTCGAGCTGTGTCCTGCCATCCTTGGACAAAGGCCGCATCAGTTCCCAAGGAAGCAGCGGGTTGTTTGTATAGATCTGTATCGAGGTGAACCGTGGTCCTAGTTTGTCTTTCAATTTCCAGAACGCGGCCTTGAAGGCGTCCGGCGCAAAATACTTATAAATCAGCTGGCCAAACCCTCGCATCATGGGCACGGTTCGCTCTTTGAGTGGTAGCGCGGCGCCTGATGACAATTCGGCGAGTAACCTGTCATATTGCGATGTCACCCAGTCTGTCATGTCGTCCGGCGCGGTATAGGGCGCGGCGGTGGGCTGCAGGAAGGGAGAGTTGATGATGATCTGTCCCGATGGGCCATCTTCACCCTTGGCGCCATGTAGAATGTAGACGGTCAATTGCGGCGGTTCGGCATTCGGGCTGAAGGTCGCTGGCTTCGCCTGCTGAATCTTTGACGTGGTGTTTTCCAAATTCGCCGGGGCGGTGGAGAACCGGGGCGGCCCGGAAGGAGCCGGCTGCATTCGCGCGACATCACTGGTCTGACCCATTGACGGTTGGCCCCCCACGGACGCCGGGTTCACGATTTCAATTGGCTTAATTACCTTCGCGAGATAGGCGCCCTTGTGCCACAAGGTCGCATAGATCTTGCGAGCCTTCCGGCCGGTTTTGATCGGTCGTGCCGCCAGTTCGAATAGGGCAGGGGTTGAATCGTCGTCGCGGGACAGAACAATCTTCTGCGTATTCCTCCCCGACGCCAATTTGAAGCCAGGCGCCGAAAGGACGACGTCAATTTCCCATTCGTCCCCGGCAGGCAGCGGTAGCGCAAGGGCGCCTTCTTTCGTGATCACGGTTCCTTTGCTGGGTTTTACCGTAACTTCCGGCGTGATTTCATCGATGGTCAGGGAGACTTGGACCGAAAAATTTTGTCCGACCGGAACTTCATCAGGCGATTCAATGGTTGGGTAGCGGTTAACCGCACTCGGAGCGGGGTTTCCTCTTGAGGCGGGTATTGCGGTCGGGTGCTTCGCCAAAGCTGATGCCTGTTTCAGTTTCATTCGAGCAATTGGCGCAAAGGTACCCTTTGGAAATTGTTCTAAATAGGCGACGTAGTCCGAACGGCGGCCACTGCTGCTGATCGATTTCCAGAAAAGCATTTCGGGGTTGGGAGGTGTGACGGCTCGTGCTTGACTCGACGCGATACGCCCTTGCTTAGCTTTGCGGTGCTGCGCCTGCTGGGCTGCGGCGCGTTGTTGGTTTTGGTTGCGCGCCGACTGCTTTTTTGCCGATTCTTGCGCTCTTCCCCGCGCTACGATTTGCCGCCGCCGATCCGCTTCCATGCGTCGCCGCAACTCAGCTCGCTTACGAATATCCTCAGGACTCATTGACGGAGCGGAGCGCGAAGCGGCGCTGACACTGCTGCTGGAGGAATTTGGATGAAATTTTCCCTTACTGTCGACATACCCCAATGACTTGCCGCCCGATGCACTTGGCCGCGTCTTCTGAGTGGGTTTGGTCGGTCGTGTTGTGGCCTTTTTTGCGGGTTTGGGCTTTGCCATCGACTTCGATGCCGCGAGTGCCTTGCGCTGCCGTAATTTCTGGACTCGACGCTTCGCTTCTTTGCTTGCGCGCTTTTTCTGTACGCTTTTAGGGGACGCGGGTGCGGGCTTGGCCGTGGCGTGAGGAACACTGTTTCCTGCCGGTCGCGAGGCTTGAGCTTGCACAGGAGGCGGCGTGGTAAACGCGGCTGCATGGCGCAATGCGTTCGCAATCCATGGCTTTTGTCTACCTTTGGTGTCTCGCGAAACCAATTCCGATGCCATTCGAAATGCCCGCACAGGATCGATGCCGGGAATGCTTAGCGTTTTTGCGAGAGCACGTGCGAAAAATCCATTTGAGCCCGGGACGCCTTTAGGCCATTTGCCCGGTTGCACCCCGAAAGTAATCAACTGGTTCGTCGCAGGCCGCATTGCCACAAGTCCGGCAGCCCGGAAGCGAGAAGGCGGCGCGCTGGGATCGAGAATTAGGAACCGTGCAGCCGCGCCTTTCGAGTTCACAACGCGAGATGCGGCCACGCCGAACTTCTTGATGTCCGACAAGGACGTTAGTTTGGCGCCGACCGGCAATAAATAATTTGTTCCGTCTACTTGAGCCGCAAGCCCGGCGAAGTAAACCGCCGCGATTGTTGCGGTTCGCGATGCCTTCTCGAAAGTAGCTATCGCGGCTCGTAAACCTTTTGCATCGCTGTTTAGCCGTTGCGTTACGCGAAAGCCGCTTCGTTTTAGTGTTTGCGTGATTAGACGCGCATCATTCGCGGGGGTTGCAAGGGTATGGCCAGGGTAGGTCGCGTTCCCGATAACCAACGCTACTTTCGCGGCACCAAAAGCCGGCTGGCTCGACAATAGAAACAGCATCGCTAATGCTGCTTGACCCAGATATTTGCTTATCGATTGCCTCAAGGGGCACATCCGTGTTGCATGATTTCTGCTACTTCGTGGCATTGGCCGTAATGCGATGTTATCGGCTTATTCGCATTCAGGCCGCATGCGCGTTTTAGTCGACATATTTCTTATACGGTTTACAGGCCTTGTAGGCCACGTGATTGCACCTGCCGCTCCGCGCGATACCAAGATAGGTATCGCTGTTATGCACGCTCGACTGGCTCTTTTTCTTCGATTTACAGCGCCTGTAGTAGACCCCCTTTTTGCGCTTTGGTTTCTGAATGTCGACCTTTTTGTACAGGGGATGATGTTTGCGCAGGCTGACCTGCCAATCCCAAACGACGTTGTCGACGCATTTGTTTTTCTGAGTCGCCTCGACTGTAAAGATCAGCGTGTTTTTTTTGTTGAAGAATTTTTTGGTAAAGGTGTATCGCGGTGCGCCATAGGTGACCAAGCGCAGTTTCGTACTTTCTTTTAAGGTTTTTTTCGACCCTCGGTCTTTCTGCATTTGTTTGACGACATAGGCGGCCACCGCGCCACCCATGCTATGTCCCGTCACAAGTATTTTCCGGTTTCCAAGATGCTTTTTGACCAGCGGCCAAAGGTCCTTGCGCCAGGCTTTTTGCGCGACCCGCCACCAGCCTTTATGAACCCGTGTTCCGTATTCGAGATTAGGCGGGCCATTTTCGTTCATTTTCAAGTTGGCCGAACGGGAATCGTCGGTTCCCCGGAAGGCAATGAAAATATGCGATCTGTTTACCGCGAACAGATAGTCGATGTCTTCCTTGAAGCGCTTATGCCAATTTTGGATATAGGTGATTTTGTAGGGGTCCGAACCAAACTCCGCATTCGGGGCGATGGTGAGACGCGAACTGCGGTTGATCTTCGCCGCCATGCTCATGAAATTCGCCGCATTGCGGATATTCCATCCAAGCTTGATTTCCTTGGCGTATACCGGCGCGGGACCCGCGAAAATCAATGCGCCAAGACAAAAAAACGAGACCAGAATTTTATTTAATCGTGTCATTGCGGAATCTCTTTACTCATGCTGCCAAGGTTATTGCGATTTGTGAATCCGTGATACCAACCCTAAAGGGTCAGCGTGTGATGGGTAAAATGGTAATCATTGCTGCTGTCAGAATTAAGGCGTCTTCGGTATCCGGTTTTGTTTGAAGGCTTCTGCCATGGGGTTGCAATTCGGGACGAAATATTAGCCTTGCAGCCGTGCGATCCGTTCTGGCCTATAAATCGAGAGTATGGAATATAGGGTCGCCTTGTTTCCACATCGGTCTTCCGCCGCAAAATATACATGTCCGATCCCCTATCCCTTTCTATCGCCATCGCCGCGGCCGTTGTCGGTGGCTTCGTGCGCGGCTATTCGGGCTTCGCCGGTCCGATGATCATGTTGCCGGCGATGACGTTTCTGTTCGGGCCGGTCACCGCGGTCGTCACCATTCTGCTCGTCGATTTGATCGGCAATGTGGTTTTGTTACCGGATGCGGTGCGGCAGGTGTCGTGGCGCGCCGTGACACCGCTTATCTTGGGGACGGTGGTCAGCATACCGTTCGGAAGCTATCTGTTGCTGGCCGCCGACCCGCATCTCATGAAGCTGGCGATTGTTTATGCGGTGATCGGAATCGCCCTGGTCATGTTGTTTGGTTGGCGCTATCGGCAAGCGTTGGGGACCGGGCCGCTCTTCGCCGTTGGGGTGCTTGGCGGCGGTTTCCTCAGCGCGGCCTATATCGGCGCCATTGTGCCGATCTTCCTGTATGCCGGGCCGGACAGCGCCGGGCGGAGCCGCGCGAACATTATCATTTGGGCCTTTGTCGGAGCCGTGCTTATCGCTGCCGCCTATGTTTACGGGGGTGCGGTAACGAAAGTCGAGCTGCTGCGCGCGGCGATCCTGGCACCGTTTTATCTCGGTGCGATCTTTCTCGGCAGCCGTCTGTTCCGAGGCATCGACGAAACACTTTTCCGCCGTTCGGTGCTGATCATCCTGATTTGCGGGTCCGTCGCTGGCGTGGTGATTTCCGAGAACGGTTCGTAGCCTCTATCGCTATGGTGCACCCGCTACTAAGTTTTCCGAAATACTCGGCCCATATTCGTAGGACACTGCCATGACGATGAAGATTACCGAACTCGATGTTTTCCTTCTCCGTGGTCCCGAAACGGACCGGCCGCATTGGGTCAGCCATTTTATCGTCCCCACGGCGAACGAACTATTGGTCCGGCTACGCACCAATGAGGGCGTCGAAGGGTTTGGGCTGGCGACCAGCTACACGAATGCCGAGCCGATCCTCGATGTCTTCCGAAGCGGTATTGGCGAGCGTATCGTCGGCGCGAACCCGCTTGCGCCGGAGCGGCTGTACGAGGACCTGTTTTCCCTGACGTCCACCCGCCTCGCGCACGAGAAGGGCTGGGGGCGTGAGGCGCTGGTGCGGATTTCCTCGGCAATCGATATCGCTTGCTGGGACATTATGGGGAAGGTCGCGGGCTTGCCCCTGTATCAATTGTTTGGCGGTTACCGCGATAAGGTGCCGTGTTACGTCACCTGCGCCTATTACCGCGACGGCAAGGACCTGGCTGAAATCCGCGACGAGATGGAAACGCTGAAAGCGCAGGGCCATCACGGCTTCAAGGCCAAGGTCGGCGGGCTGAGCCTGCAGGAGGACATGGAACGTCTGGCGGTCGTCCGCGAGGTTATCGGCGACGACAATGACATGATGGTTGACGTCAACCGCGCCTGGGATTTGGAGACGGCCACGGAAGCGGCCCGTTTGATGGAACCGCTCCGCCCGCTCTGGCTCGAGGAGCCGTTGCGCTGGGCGGACGACCGGCGCGAACTCAAACTTCTGTCGCAGCGCACGAAAATTCCGTTATCCGCGGGCGAAAGCGAACTGACGAGCTATGGCTGCCGTTCGTTACTGGAGGAGCAGGCTATCCAAATACTGCAGTTCGATTGCACGATGTTCGGCGGTTTCACCGAAGGGCGCAAGATGGCCGCGCTGTGTGAACTTAACCATGTGCAGGTGACACCGCACCACGATTGTTTCATCCATGCGCAACTGGTGGCGTCGACCCCGGCGGGATGTTTCGTCGAGGCGTTCACCGATCCCGAACGCGATCCGCTGCAGGCGGAACTGTTCGAAAACCCACCGAAAATCGAAGACGGCTGGCTGACCTTGAATGATGCACCTGGACTGGGTTTGACCTTGTCGGTGGACGCGCTGGCGAAATACGGTACACGGATACTGTAGAAGGCTCTATAGCCCGAGGATCGCCTTTGCGACGATGTTCCGTTGAATTTCCGACGAACCGCCGGAGATGGATTTCATGCGGTTGCTGAGATACATTGGCACCATGGTGATGGCCTGCTCTGGCCCGGCTGGCGGCCTGTCGCGGCATGCGCCGGGCGGTTCTGGAATCGGATACGTGCGGCATGATCAGGCCGCGGAATACACCTAGTAACGCGCTAAGTTGGCCAACAATACGGGACAACTTCACACTACCAAAACGATTGATACATCGACTCTGCCCGAATTTTATATTTATAATGCTGTGATTAATGGATACACCGGTCAGGCGCTAGATAGGGATGAGTTAGTCATGTTAACTCGCGCTGTTTTCTTTGTATTTTTGTTGTGCATTTCTGGAGTGTCATTTGGGGCAACAGTTTCGCCCAGTACTGTTATTGCAGTTCAGAAAAAGCTGACGGAACTTGGCTACAAACCTGGCTCCCCTGATGGTCTGTTTGGCAACAATACTAGTTCTGCGATCAAGGAATTTCAACGAAGAAAAGGATTTGATGAAGACGGAGTAATCTCTGATGCGCTATTGGTGGCACTTGGCATTAATAAAAATACTTTAACTAAGGTAGAAAAAAAGCAAGCATCTTCACATTTTTCGGTAGGAAGTATCACCTTTTTAGATTTTAATTTAACGCTGTATCCATATTCTAAATTAGTAAAAAAGTTAAAGAAATACCCTGAACATTCTGGCTCAACGGATCTTTTTACGATGTATATTCAAAGTAGCGCTTCATTATTTAATTTTGGATTTGATAGATCGAAAGAAAGCTTTTCCAACTGGTCTATACATGATGAGAAAATTGGAACTGGGAGAATAGAAGGATTAATCAAGGAAGTATGTATGGACCCAAACAAGAATGCGATAGGATGGTTCTACTTTCTTGGAACCTCTCTTATTAAAACACATTTGAGTGGAGGGCTTCTGGGAGAATACCCAGAAGCCATAAAAGATATACATAGCTTTAAGAAAACAAGGTATAGAGAAAGGGCAGCTAATCTTATGGTGTCGGCGGATTCACGTAAGAATGCCTTATTGGTTTGCACCTCGTTTAACTATAAAAAGTAGCGAATTGTCGGGGTTTATTGAGTCTGCAATCTTCTACGCGAAACGAAATCTAGGTGGAATAAATTGTTCCACTAAACCGCAGCACCAAAAACAGTTTGAATGGGATACGGCAGATAAGACCGGCATACCTAAACAGGTTTTCAGCCGCTCCCGCACCTGTGCTGAGAAGATCGCCGAAGACGTACAAGAGTAAGCCAGAAATAGTTCGAACAAAAAGCGAGGTCATGTGTGGACAGCCTGTTATTGGCACGGTGAATTTGGCTAAACGGTTCGGCGAGAAGAAAGCTTGCGTGGCGCTCGCCCGCAAAAATTCGGTGATCCTGCACCGCACGCTCACCGACGAAACCGCTTACCACTGGAAAGCGGCCACTTAGCCGAACGAAGAAGGAGAACAAGTTTCCCCAAGAGGGGAAAACCCTCCCGATCGGGATGCCCACGGCATGCGCCTCGAAAGTATTGTTGCCGCATGGAAGTACTTATCGAAACATCCATGACGACGCGGTTGGGACACTGAGGCGCGCACCGTGATCCGACACCATCATGAGGCGGCCAAACAATACGTGCCGACTCCGGAGACAGCCATGAACCCGGTCTGGACTAACAAAGCCCGGAGAGAAACTTCACGCGCTATTAGACAACTATACTGTTAGCGTCCGGTGAACCAGCCCTGCCGCCGATGACGTTGGGCTGTTACGCTCAGACTTGAGCGTAACGCCATGGCAGGAGTTCGTCGATACGGTTGATCTTGTGATCGGCGATATGGCTGAGAACATTGGTGAGCCAAG
>JAJFJC010000417.1 GCA_021774385.1 Alphaproteobacteria bacterium | reverse complement strand
GACTGTTTGATATCGATGATATCGAGACCGCAGGAAACCGTGGTGCGCATGGCACTGTGGAGCTCTTCGATCTCCGTATCGGAGAGAACGTATTGCCAGCTCAAATCATGCTGCAAATCGCGCGCGCGCCATGCGGCGGGGCCTTCAATCGCACCCTCCGGCATGGCTGAAACTTCAGGTAAATTCGACTGTTCGCTCATGGACTGGTTCCAGCTACCTGTTCCGACATTTGCGTGAACCTTCGAACCTTTACTGAGTTCGAGGGCACTAAATTAGACTCGTGACCATAACGGTTCCGCCCATGAACCGCTACTTTCGGTAGGAATTTTCTCATTTTAATATCTAACAATCGACCTTTATTCGAGAGGCGCGAACCGCGCTTTCGATAGGGCTGGACAACGCAAGGGTTTGCTCGGTAGTTCTTTAGGGCAACATTTTTTTGGGTCTCAATGAAAACTTGTCTCTTTTTTTCGCTCGTTAGGGCGTCGGACCAATGACGCGGCAAGCGTGGATTATCGTCATTTGTGGCGTTGTCATCGTCATGATAGGCGGCGGGCTGCGGCAATCCTTCGGCGTATTCCTGCGACCAGTCGCGCTCGATTTGGAGATTGGCCGGCAATTGTTCGGCCTGGTCATCGCGGCGCAGGCCCTTATTTATGGCGTTTCCCAGCCGGCCGCGGGTTTGCTCGCCGACCGGTATGGATCAATTCGGGTCATTCTCGCCGGCGTCGTGCTTTACGCCGCGGGTCTCTGGATGGCGAGTTTCAGCACGAATTCCTTCGACTTGTTCATTTCGCTGGGCGTATTGGTCGGGCTGGGACTAAGCGGCCCGACCCAGGTCTTGGTTCTGGGGGTGGTGAGCAAGGTCGTGCCCAATGAGCGGCGCAGCTTGGTTTTCGGAACAGTGATCGCCTCTACTTCGCTCGGCATGTTCTTTTTCGTACCGGGCGTGCAGAGCCTGCTCGACAGCGTGGGGTGGCGGGAAACCTTTATCATCCTGGCGCTCATGATCGCGGTGTTGCCGGTGTTTACGATCGGGTTGCGGACCGGTGGCGCCATCGTACAGCCCAGCGGCCCGGCACAGTCGCTGCGGGAGGCCATCGGCGAAGCGGGATCGCATTCCGGCTATGTGCTGCTGACGGCCGGATTTTTTGTCTGCGGATTTCACGTCACCTTTATCGGAACGCACTTGCCTGCATTTCTGATCGACAATGGCGTATCCTCGACGGCGGCGGCCTATTCCCTGGGGTTGATCGGGCTGTGCAACGTCGCCGGAGCATACATTTTTGGGGCATTAGGCGACCGGTTTAGCAAGAAGAACCTGCTATCGCTGATCTATTTCGCCCGCGCGGTGCTGATGGGGCTGGTCTTGATCGTGCCGATCAACGACGTCACCGCGCTTATCTTCGGCGTCTTCATGGGGCTGTTGTGGCTCGCCACCGTGCCGCTCACCAGTGGGATCGTCGCCCAGGTCTTTGGGACGCGCTATTTCTCGATGCTGTTCGGCGTCGTCATGATGAGCCATCAGTTTGGCAGCTTCGCCGGCGCTTGGCTCGGCGGCTATATCTATGACACTACCGGTACCTACGATTTAATGTGGGTCGCTTCGGTTGGTGTTGGGTTACTTGCAACCGCGCTGCACTGGCCGATCCGAGAACAGCCGCTTGCGCGGCTGACCCAGGAAACGGCTTAGCGTAACGACGCTACCAAGCGCCGGTATTTTCCATCGACGCCCAGGGCTCCTGGTCCGGTAGGCGCTCGCCCTTCTGTAGGATCTCGATGGAAATGTTGTCGGGTGTGCGGACGAACGCCATGTAACCGTCGCGTGGCGGTCGGTTGATCGTGATCCCCGCGTCCATGAGTTTTTGGCAGGTTTCATAAATATTATCGACCTGATAGGCGAGATGGCCGAAATTGCGGCCGCCGGCATAGTCCTCCGGATCCCAATTGTAGGTCAGTTCGAGTACGGGCGCCTTGTTTGCCTTCGCGGCCTCCTCATCTTCGCTGGCGGCGAGGAACAAATTGGTATATCGGCCCTTTTCGCTTTCGGTGCGGCGTACTTCGACCATGCCAAGCTGATTGCAGAAAAAGTCCAGCGTCGCGTCCAAATTCGTGACCCGGACCATGGTGTGAAGATATCGCATAAGACCTACTCCCCTAATTCGAATTGATTTGAGCAATTCGTAACATTTGTGGCGAGCCACGCAAATGGTCGCGTTAGCAAATGGGTTGAGCGAAGGGATTAGCGGACGAGAAGAACCGTGCAGGTGATCGGATCGAGAAGACTTGCAATATCGCCATCGGAAAGCATCGGGTTTCCAGCATTCATCACGACGAGGCCCGTTTCCTGCTTACCGATATGCGTGCAAAGTGTCGCCAATGTCGTGATGGGGAAGTGTTCCATCCGGGCGGTTTTGCCTGTTTCGCCAAGTATCGCAAGGGCTCGTGCCTCGAGTTCAGTTGGGTTTTGCCCTGTGTTTTCCGATAGCAGAACGGTAAGAACATTACTGTCGTGGGCGAGGGCTACCGCCATTCGTAACGCTTTTTCACTCTGGGCCGTGCCGTCGAACACCACGAATATTTGTCCCTCGACACGGTTCCCATCGCGCAGGATAAGAACTGACCGGGTGACCCGGTTTACCGTGGCGTTTGCCGGTAACCCCAGACGGGCATGGGCCGAGCCGCCTTGGCGTCCGCCTTGTACTATGACCAGGTCGGTGCTTTCGGCAGCGCTAGCGACTTCATGCGCGATACGGCCTCGGACGGTGCGAAACGACCAGGTAATGCGGTCTCGTTCCGCGGCTGCTGCAAGTCGTCGTCGGGCGGCCTCGGCGAGCCGTGCCATTTGCGTTTCCAACTCGGATAATTCAAGCGGCTGTCGCCCGCCGGTCGTCATGTTGACTTGAGTCGTGAAGGGTAAGGCGGCGACCTGAAGAAGCTCGTCATCCTCAACAAACAGACCTTGCAGTTCAGCGCGCAACCGTCGGGCCAATCCCGTGGCGGCTTCCAGGCCATGTATCGCCGTGGAGCTCGAATCAAGCGCGACCAATATGCGCCGAATGTTGGGTTCCGGACCATTCATGCCGAGTTCTCCGACTTACCCTTTTCGTTGAACCGGTGGACCGCATCGGCCAGCGCTTCCAACCGCATCTCAACACGGCCGTTGATGCTGTTCTTGGGGTACTTTCCATTCTTGCCGCGTTTGCCCGCTGGTGTGCCGGTCAGAATTTCAATGCCTTGATCGATTGTTTCGACGGGATAGATATGGAATTTGCCAGCTTTCGCCGCCGCAACGACATCCTCGCGCAGCATCAAATGTTTGACATTGGAGGCGGGTATAAGAACGCCCTGCTCGCCGGTCAGTTTCGATTGTCGGCAAATATCGAAAAATCCCTCAATTTTCTCGTTTGCGCCGCCGATTGCCTGAACCTGGCCACGCTGATTGACAGAGCCGGTAACGGCGAAGGACTGCTTTATCGGCGTATCCGCCAGCGCGGACAGTATTGCGTAAAGTTCGGTGGAAGACGCACTGTCCCCGTCGACGCCGCCATAAGATTGTTCGAACGCCAAACTAGCCTTCAGCGCCAGAGGACGGTCGATACCGTATCGCCCACCAAGGAATCCGGCCAAAATCATGACGCCCTTCGAATGGCTCGGGCCGCCGAGTTCGACCTGCCGTTCAATATCAACGACGTCACCCTTGCCAAGTTGGATGCTGGCCGTGATACGCGATGGTTTGCCGAAGGCGAAGCCCCCGAGCTGCAGGACGGCGAGCCCATTAACCTGTCCCACGGCGTCACCCGTGGTGTCGATCAGGATCGTGCCGCGCCGGATCGCATCCTGTGAACGTTCGCGGACCCGGTCGGCGCGATGGATTTGGGCGTCGATCGATTGTTGAACGTCATCCGCTGTGATGGTTTCCCGTCCGGCTTCACTCGCCCAGTATTCCGATTCACGAAGAAGGTCGCCAATATTCTCCGCATGGCAGGACAGTCTCTCGGAATCACCCGATAACCGCGCGGCATGATCGACGACTCGTGCGACAGCATTCGCCACGAGAGGTTTCAGCGATTCGCTTTTTGCCAAACCGGCCACGAATTGCGCGAATAGAGCGGTTGATTCCGGTGTTCGTTCGACATCTTCCTCGACATCGACGGCGACCTTGAAAATTTCTTGAAATTCCGGATCAAACGCCGAGAGCATGTAGTAAAGACTGCGGTCGCCCAGCAGCACGACCTTGACGTCAAGTGGGATCGGTGTCGGTTCCAGCGATACGGTACTAATCAGGCTCATCGCCTGACCGATGCTTTCCACTCGAATTTCCCGCGCCTTTATGGCGCGTTTCAGTTCCTCCCAGGCGAAGGGTTGCATCAGAATTTTTCGTGCGTCGAGGATGAGGTATCCGCCATTGGCGCGATGCAGCGCGCCGGGTTTAATCAGGGTAAAATCGGTAATCAGCGCGCCAAACTGCGAGCTGTGTTCAACCCGTCCAATGAGATTGCCATGCGTCGGATGGTTCTCGTAAATCACCGGCGCGCCGGATGAGGGTTCCGCATGATCCCGCAGTAAATTGACCTGATAACGGCGCAGGGTCGCCGCTTCACCGATTTCCTGCTGCATCATGGCTTCGGGTTGCTGCGGTTTTTGCGCCATGAAGTCGTTGGCGTGCTCCACGATATCCTGCTCGACCGCGTCCAGATGGGTGAGCAACACTGGAATATCCTGATATTTCGCGCGAATTTCACTGATCTGATGACCGACGGCGAACCGCGTGATCTCCTGTGTGAGATCACGGACTTGTTCGCGGTGTTCCTTACCCCACCGGGGCATATCGCGCAGGATGGCTTGCAGTTCCTGTTGCAGCGTTTCTATATCGGCCTGTACCGATTTTTGTTCGTCCTCGGGCAGTTTTTGAAATGCTTCGGGACCGAGAACCTCACCGTCGCGAACCGGCGCCAGGGCCATGCCGACGGGTGTGCGGACCAAGGCGATTGATTTTTCACCGGCGCGCTTCTGGAGGTCGCCGAATGCCTTTTCGCTGCGTTGATTGAACTCGGTCTCGATCGCATCGATCCGGGCCCGGTTATCATCGCTTTCAAAAGCGGCGGGAATCGCGATCTTCAAATCTTCGACAAGGCGTTCCATATCCTTTTGGAAAATCAAACCTCGTCCGGGCGGCAGGCTGAGGGCGATGGGTTTGTGCGGTTCCGCGAAATTCTGGACATAGCACCAATCGTCGGGAAAGACTTCGGTCGCCGCCTGCTCATCGATGAATTTTCGCACCAAGGTGTGTTTGCCGGCGCCGGTCGGTCCCAGTGCGAACATGTTGTAGCCGGCGCGCTTCATGCCGATACCAAAGCGAACCGCCTCGACCGCCCGGTTCTGACCGAGCCATTCGTCCGGCGCCGCCAACTCATCGGTCGTCTTAAACTTGAAAACCGCTGGATCGGTTTTGCGGCAAAGCTTTTCAGGCTCAAGCGGTGCAACGGTGGTCATCAGCTACTCCAGAGTTCCTTCTAAGATTGCGTATCCGACTATAGGTGCAGATGTCTTGATCTGGCTCAATCTGATAATTAGTCGTCCAGCCCGAGTATCCGAGCCGCGTTGTCGTGCAGCCATTTCCGTTTGACGCTGTCCTTGAGGGGTAGGGCCT
>JAJFJC010000416.1 GCA_021774385.1 Alphaproteobacteria bacterium | reverse complement strand
GCCATCGCTCTGGATATCGCCTCGGCACTCACCGACACGGACGGCTCAGAAACCCTTTCGATCTCCATCGCCGGCATTCCCGATGGGGCAACGCTTTCCGCCGGAACCGTCAACCCGGACGGCAGCGTCACGCTAGCACCGGAACAACTCGATGGTCTCACCATCACGCCGCTAGCCGATAACGACACCGACTTTTCACTCTTGGTCACCGCGACATCATCCGAAGACGGAACGACCGCAGCGACAACGACCTCGCTACCGGTGTCCGTTTCCGGCGTTGCCGACACGCCTACGCTCACCGCTCAAGCCGCGAGTGGTGCGGAGGACAGTGCGATCGCGCTTGATATCGCCTCGGTGCTGACCGATACGGATGGGTCGGAAACGCTGTCGATTACCATTACCGACATACCCGAAGGCGCGACACTTTCCGCCGGAACGGTCAATCCCGATGGCAGCATCACGCTAACACCGGAACAGCTCGATGGACTGACTATAACGCCACCAGCCAACAGCGACGCCGGCTTCTCGCTCTCGGTCACCGCGACATCATCCGAGGACGGAACGACCGCAACGACGACAACCTCGCTACCGGTGTCCGTTTCCAGCGTTGCCGACGCACCTACTCTCACCGCTCAGGCCGCGAGTGGCGCCGAAGACAGCGCAATTACGCTCGATATTACGTCGCACTTAACAGACACGGGTGGCTCGGAAGTTCTTTCGGTAACGGTCGCCGATATTCCCGCCGGCGCGACGCTCTCAGCGGGCACAGTCAACCCGGACGGAAGTGTTACCTTGACGCCTGATCAGCTCGATGGGCTCACAATCACGCCGCCCACGGACAGTGACACCGATTTCGCGCTTTCGATCACCGCCACTTCTACGGAGGACGGAACGGCCGCAACCTCAACAACAACCTTACCAGTAACAGTTTCCGGCGCCGCTGACGCACCAACGCTTACTATTCAAGCCGCGAGTGGGGTCGAAGACAGCGTGTTCGCGCTCGATATCGCCTCGGCGCTGACCGACGCGGACGGCTCAGAAGTCCTATCCATCACGATTACCGATATCCCGGATGGCGCGGTACTCTCCGCGGGAACGGTCAATCCAGACGGCAGCGTCACACTAACGTCCGATCAGTTAGCAGGGCTGACAATTACGCCGCCAGCCAACAGTGGCGCCGACTTTTCGCTCTCGATTTCCGCAACCTCGTCCGAAGACGGTACGACCGCCGCGACAAGAACAACCTTACCTGTGACGGTAACCGGTATTGCAGATGCGCCAACGCTCTCGGCTCAGGCCGCGAGTGGTGCTGAGGACAATTCAATAGCATTGGATATTTCATCAGCGCTGTCTGATACGGATGGTTCCGAAGTTCTTTCCATCACGATTACTGGCATTCCAGACGGTGCTGTGCTTTCCGCTGGAACGGTCAATCCCGACGGCAGTGTCACACTAACACCGGAACAGCTCGACGGCCTGGCGATTACGCCATCGGCAAACAGTGACGCCGACTTCGCGCTCTCGATTACCGCGACATCATCGGAAGACGGTACCACGGCAGCGGCGACAACCTCGCTTCCCGTTTCCATTTCCGGCGTTGCCGACGCACCAACGCTTACCGCTCAGGCCGCGAGTGGGGTCGAAGACAGCGTCACCGCACTCGATATCACCTCAGCGCTGACCGACACGGACGGCTCGGAGGCGCTGTCAGTTACTATTGCCGATATTCCCGATGGCGCGACACTTTCCGCCGGGACGGTCAATCCCGACGGCAGCGTCACGCTGACTTCCGATCAGCTCGACGGCCTCACTATCACGCCGCCAGCCGACAGCGACGCCGACTTCGCGCTCTCAATTACCGCAACGTCATCCGAAGGCGGTACCACGGCGGCAACGACAACTTCCTTGCCGGTGTCCGTTTCCGGTGTTGCCGACGCGCCAACCCTATCCACCCAAACCGCGAGCGGAGCCGAAGATAGCGCTATCGCCCTCGATATCGCCTCGGCACTGACCGACACGGACGGCTCGGAAGTCCTATCCATCACGATTACCGATATTCCCGATGGGGCAACGCTTTCCGCCGGAACCGTCAGTCCCAACGGCAGCGTTACCCTGACACCGACACAACTCGATGGCCTCACTATCACGCCGCCAGCCGATAGCGACGCCGACTTCGCGCTATCGATTACCGCGACATCATCGGAAGACGGCACCACGGCGGCGGCGACAACCTCCTTGCCGGTATCCGTTTTCGGTGTTGCCGACGCGCCAACGCTCACGGCTCAGGCCGCGAGCGGGGCCGAAGATAGCGCCATCGCTCTGGATATCGCCTCGGCGTTGACCGACACGGACGGGTCCGAGACCCTTTCGATCACCATCGCCAACATCCCAGACGGCGCAGTGCTTTCCGCCGGAACGGTCAATCCCGACGGCAGTGCCACGCTGACGTCAGATCAGCTCGACGGCCTCACCATCACGCCGCCGGCCAACAGTGACGCCGACTTTTCACTCTCGGTCACCGCGACATCATCCGAGGATGGCACCACGGCGGTAACGACAACCTCCTTGCCGGTATCCGTTTCCGGCGTTGCCGACGCGCCAACCCTCACCGCTCAAGCCGCGAGTGGAACGGAAGACAGCGCTATCGCTCTGGATATCGCCTCGGCACTCGTTGACACGGACGGGTCGGAAACGCTGTCGATTACCATTTCCAACATTCCCGATGGCGCAACACTTTCCGCCGGAACGGTCAATCCGGATGGCAGTGTCACGATGACTTCCAACCAACTCAGTGGTCTCACGATTACGCCCTCCGCAAACTTTGACGGCACTTTCTCGCTTCAGGTACGCGCTGTCGCAACGGAGCTGGAAGGCTTTGACGTCGCCGCATCAACCGCGGAAATTCAAGTACAGGTAACACCCGTCGATGACGGCGTTCAACTCACCGGCACGCCTAGAAAAGACCGCCTTGTGGGAGGCGAAGGTGACGACCGGATTTCCGGCCTCGGCAATAAGGACGTATTGGAGGGCCGCGGTGGAGCGGACAGCCTCGACGGCGGTTCCGGAAACGACAAGCTGTTTGGTGGTGACGGAGCCGATACGCTGACCGGCGGTTCCGGTCGTGATCTGCTGGATGGTGGCGCCGGCGACGATACCTTCATCCACAACCGCCATGACGACTTAAATGACACGTTACGTGGCGGTACCGGCTCGGATACCGTGGTCTCGTCGGACGACGGCGATTTCCAGTTCAATAGGTTTGAACGCGCATCATCGATCGAAGTCATCGACGGCGGTGCGAGCACAAGCGACATCGAAGGAACGTCGGGCAAAAACACCCTCGATTTTCGCGATACCGAGCTGCGCAACATCGGTGAAATCGACGCCGGCAAGGGCAATGATCAAGTCTTCGGCAGCCAGGGCGACGACCGCATCGACGGCGGCGACGGCAATGACCGGCTTTTCGGAGAGGCCGGTGCCGACAGCCTCGACGGCAGCAAGGGAAACGACAAGCTGTTTGGTGGTGACGGGTCCGATACGCTAGCAGGCGGCGCGGGCCGCGACACATTGGACGGCGGCGCCGGCGATGACACTTTCGTACTCGACAAGAAGGATGATTCAACGGACGTGCTACGCGGCGGATCGGGGACCGATACCGTTATTTCCGATAACGATGGCGACTTCCAGTTCCGGGGTTTCAGCCGCAACGCCTCCATCGAAGTAATTGACGGTGGTACGAGCACAAGCGATATCGAAGGCACGTCCGGCAACAACACGCTAGATTTCCGAAATACCGAACTGCGCAACATCGATGAAATCGAAGCCGGCAAAGGCGACGACCGTGTCTTTGGCAGCCAGGATAGCGACCGTATAAACGGCGGCGACGGTGACGACCGGCTCTTTGGCGAAGCGGGTGCGGATATCATCGACGGCGGCAAGGGCGACGACAGGCTGATCGGCGGCGATGGAGCCGATACCCTAACAGGTGGTGCCGGACAAGATAGATTGGATGGGGGCGCTGGCGATGACCTGTTTATTTTCGGGGAAAATCAGGGAGACGACGTCGTCCACGGTCAAGAGGGATGGCTCGATACAATCAGACTCGAAGATCGAAAAGGCGACAGTTTGGATCAAGATGATTGGGACATCGATCTGCGACGAGGCTCCATAGACGAACAAATGGATAATTATATCGAGTTGTCCAACGATGCCTCTGGAACGATTACACTCGACGATGGTAGCCAAGTCGTTTTCGACGGCATTGAACGGATCGAATGGTAAAACTGGTATCTCGAATTATTTTTCGTGTCTTGGTACAGGATTGATTTTTCCAGTGTTTTTCTTGAAATTAGACGATCTGTGCGGCGTTACGACGGCCGCTAAATGGGAGTAGCGGACCGTGCTGCAATGGGTATTTGGCGGCAAACGTAAAACAAAATCCGGACCGGCTCCAAACTATGAGCGGTCGAAGGAAATCTCCGCCAAGGGCAGTGTCAAGGCCCGCCGTGATCTCGCGGCGCATCAGGACTTGCAGCCCGAATTCCTTTACTATTTCGCGACGGACAAGGCTCCGGAAGTTCGACGCACCGTCGCCACGAACCCAAGCACGCCCTTGCAAGCCGATGTCATCCTGTCCGAGGATTCCGACGAAACCGTCCGGTCTGAATTAGGACGCAAAATTGGTACCCTGCTTCCCGATCTTTCAGCGGCACAAGGCGAGAAGGTCAGGGACATGGTCTTCCAAATTCTTGAAACCTTAGCTAAGGACCAAATACCGCGCGTGCGGGCCGTAATCGCGGAAGAAATCAAATCTCTCGACAATGTGCCGCCACGTATCGCGAGAATGCTGGCGGAGGATGTAGAAGCCTTGGTTGCCGCGCCAATCCTTCGTTATTCACCGTTGCTGACCAATTCCGATTTGCTGGAAATACTGGGCAAGGGCATTACCAGCGACTCCATCGTCGCGATAGCACGGCGAAGTAACTTGAACGAAACCGTTACCGATGCCGTCGTCGATACAGATGAAATCCCGGCGATTAGCGCGCTATTGGAGAACAAATCCGCATCGATCGGTGAATCGGCCATGGAGAAAATCGTCGAATTGGCGGCGCCGCAGAAGGAATTACATGAACCTCTTGTTCATCGCGGCGGCCTTTCGGAAGGTATCATCAAGCGTGTCGCGAGCTTCGTTGGCGCGAGTCTTCTCGACCCGTTAATTAAGCACAATGCGCTTGTCGACGACGATATGGCCAACCAATTACGTGAATCCGTTGCCGAAAGACTCGAAAACTCCGATGAATCGATAACCAAGGATACGACGAATTCCGAAGGCGTCGATTTCGGTGGTGAAGACGACCCGGAATTTCTGCGGGCAAAAGAGCTCTTTGATCGCGGCGCCCTATCTCCCGATGTCATTCACGAAGCCTTGAAGGATGGGAACGCAACGTTTCTTGGCTATGCGTTGAGTTTCGCGGCGGATGTGCCGGTGAGGAGTATCGAGCGCGTTTTCGAAGCCAAGAGTGCGAAGTCCGCCATGGCCATCGCCTGGCATTGCGAGTTGGGCCCTGAATTTGCCGTCACACTACAACGAACACTGTGGAAGCTGCCCGAGAACACAATTTTGAAGCCAGGGCCAGATGGCGGCTACCCCATGTCGGACGCCGACCTTGACTGGTCATACGGTCTTCTCAAGGATAACGACTGACCGTTGGCGGCTTAACTCTTGTAACGCGCCGACAATCCATGAAACACCCTGGGAGATACTGGAATGTCGGAGCCGTTACTCTTTTCACCACTGCAAATGCGGGACGTTGCCGTAAAGAACCGGGTCGTCGTTGCGCCGATGCATCAATATTCCGGTGTAAAGGGGTTCCCCACGGACTGGCACTTGATGAATGCGGGGCGATGGGCCGCCGGCGGTGCGGGTCTGGTCTTCATCGAATCGACCAAGGTCGAGCGGCGCGGCTGCGGCACGATTGGCGATCTTGGGCTTTGGGACGATGCAATGATTCCGCATTTCCGCCGCCTGACCGACTTCATTCATCAAAATGGCTCTGTCGCGGCGCTTCAACTTGGTCACAGCGGCCGCAAAGCCAGGCGCTTTAGGCCCTGGGAAGGTGGCAAACCACTGCAACCGTCACCGGAGGTCGATGATTGGGGCGACTGGGAGTTGGTCGCGCCAAGCGCCCTGCCCGGCGGCGATGGTGACCCCGATCCCCGCGCGCTCTCTCGGGACGAAATCCCCGATTTGATCGACGCTTGGGGTAAGGCCGCGGCCAGAGCCGATGCCGCCGGCTTTCAAGTTCTCGAAATCCACGCCGCGCATGGCTATCTGGTTCACCAATTTCTCTCACCGGTGGCAAATAGGCGAAACGACGACTATGGCGGATCCGATATGAACCGCATGCGGTTCGCCATCGAAGTTACCGAAGCCGTCCGCGCAAACTGGCCCGACAACAAGCCGCTATTCATGCGTCTGTCGGTCGAAGACGACGCCGGATGGGGTCCAGATGAAAGCGTCGCCCTCGCCCGACTTGTAAAAACCAAAGGCGTGGATGTTATCGATTGTTCCTCGGGCGGCATGCGCGGACGCCCCGTCGACGGGACCGGGCCAGTCGGATACGGCTATCAGGTTCCCTACGCCGAAAAGGTCCGGGCCGAGGCCAGTATCATGAGCATGGCGGTTGGCTTGATCGTTCACGCCGATCAAGCGGAAGAAATTTTACAAAACGAACAGGCCGATCTCATCGCGCTAGCACGCGAATTTCTTTACAATCCGAACTGGGCAATCGACGCGGCGCAGAAGCTTGGCGTCGATCCCAACTTCGACCTCATGCCGAGTCCCTATAGCTATTGGCTGGCGAAACGCGCGAGTTCGGTTCAGGATATGACACCATCGACCTATAACATTGCCGGCGACGCAAAAGGTTAGCCGTTAATTCTAAGTGCAAGGGGACGTCGAATGTCTACGATTGAGGAATCGCTTTCAGCCACTTCCAATGAAACGGCACTGAAAGAAGCCGGCAGCGATCATCTTTTCATGCATGCATCGCCGTACAGGGCGTTAGCAAAGGATGCCGGCAAACGTATCCTCGTCGAGGGAAACGGTTGTATCGTAAAGGATATCGACGGTAACGAGTTCATCGATGCACTAGCGGGCCTATGGCTTGTCAATGTCGGCCATGGACGCAAGGAGATCGGCGAGGCAATGGCGCGGCAGGCCGGCACGCTCGCCTATGCCAGCTCAACACAGGCAACCACGATACCGGCGATCCAACTGGCAACGCATCTCGCTGAAATCACGCCTGGTGACCTCGGGACCGCCTTCTTCTGCTCCGGCGGCTCCGAAGCCGTCGAGTCGGCGATCAAGATCGCGCGGCAGTTCCACTACCATAACGGTGACCCCAAGCGCCTGAAGATCATCGGTCGCCGCGGTTCCTATCATGGGGCGACATATGGGGCGATGAGCGTCAGCGGGACCCGACCCGCCTCGGAGCCCTATCACAGCCCCTTCATGCATAGCGTGTTGCATGCCTCGCCACCCTATTGCTATCGCTGCGATTTCCGGCAGCAATTCCCGGCCTGCGATCTGCTGTGCGCCGACCAGATCGATCAGATCATTCGATATGAAGATCCAAATACCGTGGCGGCGGTTATCGCCGAACCAATTTCCGCCTCTAATGGCATCGTCGTCCCACCGGACGGCTATTGGACCCGTCTACGGGAGATTTGCGACAACCACGGCGTACTCCTAATCACCGACGAAGTTATCAATGGCTTCGGGCGTACCGGCAAGATGTTCGCCTCCGAACATTGGAATCTTGTCGGCGATATTCTGACCATGGCCAAGGGCCTCTCCAGCGGTTATGCGCCGATTGGCGCCGTCATGTGCCGCCCGCATGTCGTGGAGGCGTTCGAAGGCGAGAATAAACTCAGCCATCTCCTGACCTATGGTGGGCACGCGGCGGCGTGTGCCGCGGCGCTGGCGAACATTGCAATTATTGAAAACGAGGGCCTGGTCGAGAACGCGGCCAAGATGGGCAGCCATTTACTCGAGGGTCTAAAGTCGCTGAACGGCCACCCAACGCTAGGCGACGTTCGGGGCCTGGGATTAATCGCCGGTGTGGAACTCGTCAAGGACAAGGGTACGAAAGAAAAATTCACAGAGTCGAGCGACGAAATCAAATACCTCAATCAAGCCCTTCGCGATCGAGGCCTGCTGACACGGGCGAGCCACATCATCTCGTTGTCACCGCCGTTATGCATCACGAAGGACCAGGTCGAACGCGTCATTGAAATCATCGACGGCGCCGTCGGCGATATGGAGCGCGCGTTCGGTCACGCCTGACGTGATCTAACGCCGTTTCCGAACCGCTTTTTCGACTTTGGTCAGAGCGTCGATCAGGGTTTTCCGGTGGTCGGGGTCCATCGGCGGTTCCTGCGACAAGGACTCTCCCCAACTGGCCAGAATATCCGCCAGCAAATGGTGATGCAGGTGAACCTCCACGACGCGGCTGTCCTCCCCCTCACGAATAAGTTTGATCATCAGCCCGTCATTTTCAGCGCGGGCCTCGAACTTCGTTCCTCGCGAGAAGGAACCCATATACACCTGATCCGGAAAGTCGATTGCGACCTCGGCCTTATCCGGAACCGGATGTGTGGTTCTTTTCATTGTCTTGTTCTCCATCGAATTCCGCCGCGCAGTATCGGCGCTAACGATAGCGATGAACGGGGGCGGTTCATTGATACAAATCAATGCATAGTTCGCGCGTTGATTTAGTAATCGAAGATGGCGGAAGGCCATCATGGAATTGCGGGGTGATCAGTTATGTTGACGTATGAAGACTGCGTCGGGCTTTGCGAATTGAGTGAAGAGGAAATCGCCGCCATCAGCGAGCACGAACATATTCCGAAAATCGTCGCCGCGGAACTAGGCGCCTACCTTGTGCGTTCGCCTGATGGGGAAGACAGGATCCGCCGTATCATTCTTGACGACATACGTGATGCCGAGCGGCGGCAAGACCTAAAACGCACGTTTGAACTGAAAGCAGTCCTGCACCATTTCATGCAGCACCACCCCAAGAAAGCGAGCCTCTTAGCCGCCGAGAACTAAGAGGCCTTATTCAAATCGATTACTCGCCGAGCCCTTCGAGCCAGGTCGCGGACCGGCCTCGGTCGATGGGAAGTGCCGCGCCAGTAATATCGCTGGCTGCTTCCTGACATAAAAAGGTAACCAAGCCGGCGACCCGCGCGGGCTCGATGTAGCCCGTCTTCTGACCGCGTCGGCGGAGATATTCATCTTTTGCCGCTTCGAAACTTATCGCTTCCGCTTCCGCCAACTCGGTAATTTTGATCTCGGTATTTGGCGTCAGAACCGAACCGGGGCATAACGCGTTGCAAGTAATATTCTTTTCACCCCGTGTTTCCGCCGCCGTGGCACGAGTCAAGCCAAGCATGGCCGTCTTCGAAGTGATGTAATCGGCTCGGCCCGACCGGGCAGCCAAACCCAGCACCGAGGAGAAGTTCACGACCCGGCCCCAGCCGCGCGCGCGCATACCCGGTAATACGTTCTGTGTGAGCAGAAACGGCGCGGTCACGTTGACCGCCAGTGCGTGCCGCCAATTCTTGCGGTCGAAATCATCGATGGAATGGAAGTAGCGAATAACCGCATTGTTGACGAGAATATCAACGGAGCCGAGTTCTTCCATCGTGCACCGCGTTAAATCGTCGATTTGATCCTCGTCCGCCAAATCCGCACCGTGAAACTTCACCGTGGCGCCCGTATCGTCCGCGATCGAGGCGCGCTTCCGTTCAATCTCGTCAGCGTCGCCGAAGCCATTCATCATGACGTTGCAGCCATCCGCCGCAAGCGCTCTAGCGATTGCCTCGCCGATCCCTCGGCTTGAGCCGGTCACAAGCGCGTTCTTACCCTTCAGCATATCAAACCGCGCCTACTTTTTGATTCGTCGGCGGCGTGGCAAAGCTCTCCAAACCGCCTTTAAATTCCGTCTGGGCGAAAATTTCAGGCAAGACGTTTTTAAGCCACTCGCGGTCCACATCGACCCCGTTGGCGCGCAGATAGATTTCGCCCTCGTCGAGGATCATGT
>JAJFJC010000415.1 GCA_021774385.1 Alphaproteobacteria bacterium | reverse complement strand
CTTCTGAATCTTGGACAACCGAAAGAGGGCGAGACCCTGGTGGTCGCGGCGGCCTCTGGCGCGGTCGGCAGTGTTGTCGGACAAATCGCTAAGATCAAAGGCTGCCGCGCTGTCGGCGTCGCTGGCGGACCAGAGAAATGCCGTTTTGTCATTGATCAACTTGGTTTCGACGCATGTCTCGATCATCATGCGCATGACTTCGAAGCGCAACTCGCGGCGGCCTGTCCCGACGGTATCGATATCTATTTCGAAAACGTAGCCGGACGCGTGTTGCGGGCCGTAATTCCCCTGTTCAACTTCTTCGCGCGCATGCCGGTTTGCGGTTTGATATCGCAATACAACATGACGGCATTGCCCGACGACCAAGACCACTTGCCTATGCTCATGCGATGCGTCCTGACCAACCGCCTTGCAATGCGCGGTTTCATCGTGCGCGACTATGCCGATCAAGAAGCGGACTTTCTGCGCGATGTCGGCCGGTGGGTCGCGGAAGAGCGGATTAAATACCGAGAACATCGCGTTGTTGGATTGGAAAACGCACCCGCGACGTTGATTGGGCTTCTAAAAGGGGAAAATTTCGGGAAAACCATCATCGAAGTTTCCGACGACCCCACGGTCCGCTAAGCCGCACAAATAGCTATTGCTTGCGCAACCATTGCTCAAATTTCTCTTGTGGCAGGGGATGGCTGAAGTAATACCCCTGCATCGCCGAACAATGTATCTGTCGAATGACATCGGCCTGCTGAAGCGTCTCGACGCCCTCCGCGACGGTATCGATATTCAAACTGCGACCTAAATTCACGATCGCTTCCGCAATGGCGCGATCCGCGATCGATGTCGTGATACGCTTAACGAATGTCCGGTCGATCTTCAGTTTTTGTACCGGGAAGTTTCGCAGATAGGCGAGCGAAGCATAGCCGGTTCCGAAATCATCAATGGCAACGCTAACACCCAAACTTCTTATTTTTTCAAGTTTATCGCGCACTTGCTCGGGGTCTTCGATCAACGCATTTTCCGTTATCTCGATTTCGAGCCACCGGGGATTGATTCCACTGTCTTCGAGCGCACTGGAAATTGAGTCCATAAATCGATCGTTTAGGAACTGGCACGGCGACACATTGACCGCCACGGTAAGCGCCTCGATACCAGTGTCGCGCCATGCCCGAACCGCTTGACATCCCTTCTGCAAAACCTGCTTGCCGATTTCGCTAATAAGCCCATTTTTCTCGGCAAGAGGAACAAAATCACCGGGCAAAAGCAGCCCTCGCGTTGGGTGATGCCAACGCACCAGTGCTTCCGCACCAACTGTGTGACCGCCAAGTGTCGCTAGCTGCGGTTGAAAATAAAGTTCCAATTCGTCGCGGACCAATGCAAGCCTCAGATCATTTTCGAGAACTTGTTCCGCCCGGGCGCTGGAATCCATGACTTCGTCATAGTATTGATAGTTCCCGCGTCCTCGGCGCTTCGCTTCATAGAGCGCCTTATCACAAAGACGAATAAGCTCTTTCGCATCTTTGGCATCCCTGGGGAAAATACTAATACCGATGCTGATACCCGTCGAAATCAAGCTGCCATCGACGACCATGGGCTGAGATACACTGTCGACAATCCGTTCCGCGACCTGCCGGACGCGTAGCGGGTCGACTATATTATTCAGAATGATAGCGAACTCATCGCCACCAATGCGCGCGACGGTGTCACTCTTGCGTACAGAGGCTTCGAGAATTCGTGCTACCGAAACCAGCAGTTCATCACCGACCGGATGCCCAAAGGTGTCATTGATTTCCTTGAACTTATCGAGGTCCAACAACATCAGCACCGCGGTGACATCATGGCGACTCGCCATGTTTATCGCGGTATCAAGATTCTGTTGAAATTCGTGACGATTAGCCAGACCGGTAAGTTGGTCATATAGCGCAAGTTTCTGAATTGCGAATTCCGCGTTTTTTCGCTCGGTAATATCCCGCAAAACACAAGTGAATTTGGTCTGACCCGCAATCGTGAGCTTAGCCAAAATCAATTCAGCCGGGAACGGCGCTCTACCTACCGGACGGGCATTACAGAACAGCGTAACGCTGTCAGTGTTCTCAAATTCACCCGACTCACTTCCAAGCAATACAGACTTGACGCTTTGACCTTCGAAATCCGTGACAAAATTTTCGAAATTTGAGCCGAGTAATTCTGATTCGGACGCGCCCAACATTCTTATGGAAGATGCGTTAACCGACTCGATTGTTGCATCCGCACTTATTGATAGGATGCCGTCGACAACAGCGTCCAAAACCGCCTTGGTCCGCCATTCACTGCTTTTCACTTGGCGCAACGCCTCATCCGTAATTTTCTTGGAAACGGCAAGTTCCTCGGCCAAAGCAATGGCTTTCGCCGCATCGGCTTCTATTCGGTCGGCAAAATCTTGCAATTCAACGACACGGCGCTGCAGGCTTTCGGTGTGCACCAATTGCTCAGACTCGCTTCTAACCGCTATATTGTCCTGCATTGCCACGCCTCTTCTACCGGCAAAAATTGAGCAAATTTTTATGCTGCCTATTGATCACTACCGCCTATGCGAGAAAACTTAAACGTGAAATCGTAAACAAATTCTTTCTAAACGAGCATATTGGGGACGCGAGATCATGAAATTCGGAACATTCAGCCTCAGCCAAATGCCCGACCAGAGTAATCGGGTAGAGGCATTCGACAACGACATCGCGCAGTTCAAACTCGCCGAGGAGCTTGGTTACGACACGGTCTGGCTGGCCGAGCATTTGTTTTCGACCTACGGCGTCGTGACATCGACACAAGTTCTCGCCGCGGCCGTCGCGCGCTGCACGAGCAAGATTGCGATTGGCACCGCCGTTGTCGTCCTACCCTTCAATCATCCGCTGCGGACGGCTTCCGACTTTGCGCTCGTCGACGTGCTTTCGCATGGCAGGCTCAAGTTCGGGGTCGGACGCGCGTACCAGCCGCACGAGTTTACGGGTCTCGGCGTCCCAATGGAAAAAAGCCGCGAAATGTATACCGAAGCACTCGACATCGTGCTCAAATCCTGGACCAATGAACGAATAAAATACGACGGAGAATTCTGGACCATACCCGAAGAGATCGAGATGCTCCCCAAACCAGTGCAGCAGCCTCATCCACCCGTCTACCAGGCGACAATTTCACCGGAAAGCTTCAAAACCGCGGCACGAGACGGTTGGAACCTGCAGCTCGCCTCCCCGTTCACCTACCGCACCTACCGCGAAGCCTGGATGGATCAGTTGGAAAGCCATCTGAAAACCTATGAAGAGGATTGCGTTTCACATGGCCGGGACGGGAAGAGCGTGGAACGCATGATCCTGCTGCCCTTCTTCGTTCACGAATCGAGAGAGAAGGCGCGCGAAATCTTCGGGCAGTATGTCGAATGGTTTTACAACAAGGTCGCCAGCAATCAGCTTTCCTCGTCCAGCGCCAACCAGAATATTAAAGGTTATGAGCTGACCATGGCGGAGGGCCGCAAGACTCGGGAAATGGGCTATCTCAGCTTCGATAATCTCATCAAATACGGTGCGGCCATCGCAGACGATCCCGACGGCTGTGTCGACAAACTTCAGGAAATGAAGGAACGGTTCGGCATTACCGAATTCGTACTGTGGTCCAGTATCGGCGGCATCCCATCGGATCTCGCCACGCAATCCATGCGGCTGGCGGCCGAAAAGGTATTGCCGCGCCTCTAATAAATTTCAAAGGAAGACCAACGCATGCAAGACCCCCGCACCGTTCCTGGCATCGATCCGGAAATGGCGGAAGCGATGCTGAAAAGCCGCGAACTAGTGCCCGAAGGACGGCTCGACGTAACGACATCGCCTATCGCGGACGTTCGCACACAATATTTTGGCGAACGCACCTATTGGAATGAAGACGGTCCGAAGATGCACCGAACGGTGGATATTAAGGTCGAAGGCCCGCATGGCCCCATACCGGTTCGCTTTTACTATCCGCGCGGCGCAAAAAAGCTACCTCTGCTGCTGTATTTCCATGGTGGCGGTTTCATCTATGGCGGTATTTCCAGTCATGACAAGGTTTGCCGCTGGATGGCGGATCGTTCAGGCGTCGCCTTTGCCTCGGTCGATTACCGGTTGGCGCCGGAGCACAAATTTCCAACGCCCTTGGACGAAGCGCTTGCCGTGCTGGATTTCGTCAACGCGTCAGCAGAGACACTCGGGATCGATGCCGCCCGGATCGGCATGGGTGGTGATTCGGCGGGCGCCAGCATCACGATGGGTACGGCCCTTTCGCTAAAGGCGATGGGTCGCGCCGACGCCCTCAAATTCATGCTGTTGTTCTACGGTAGCTACGGCCTCGGCTACGATTGCGAGTCATCGCAAAAATACAACGACGTCATTTTCGGATTGTCGGAAACCCGGCGAAAATTCTATCGGTCCTGTTACATCGCGAATGAGTCCGATCATGAGGACCCAAGATTGAAGCATCTCGCTGCCGAGATTTCCGGCTTACCGCCCGCCTTCCTGGGCGCGGCGGAGATGGATCCGCTTTGCGACAATACGCCGGCCCTATCAGGACGGCTGACCGCCGCTGGCGTGGACAATGATGTTAAAATCTATCCCGGTGTCCTGCACGGGTTCATCCATCTGACCCGCATGGTCTCCCGTGCCAAGGAAGCCTTGAACGATGCCGGTGATGCGACCCGGGCCGCGCTCGGCGCATGACGCAAAGCTATGTCCATCACGTCATTTCAACTGAGCCGCGTCAATGGCAAGCCGTCGCCGATACATTGCGCACGACGGGAGCGGCGCGAGTTGAAAAGCAAGGCGGATTGCTTTTCGGCGTGTGGCGCAGCCAGATCGGCCGCCCCCGAGACGAGCTGACAGCCATTACCGTATGGAAAGGCGGAGCGCCCAACCAAGGCGCGCTGATTGAGGAAACGGCGCATATCAAACACGCCGTCCACGCGATCATGGTGCCAACTTTGCGGCCGTCTTCTTCCGATGCACCACGCCGGCAGGGAAATTACGCTTTTCGGTCTTTCGAAACGCCAGCCGGGAATTGGGACGAGTTCCTCGACTTGTGTGCCGGTGCCTGGCCGGGTTTCGAATCGTCTTACGATTCCCAGGTCATTGGTCTCTGGCGGTTTACCGAAGACGACGGCGCAATACGGCGCAGTCTGCTGCTGACGCGGCGGCCCAATCTCGCCATGTGGGAGCGGTCTAAAATACCCGACGGCGACGCCGAAGCCAAAGTTCGCCACAAACTAAGCCGTCGCTATGATTTATGTGACGCGACCTGCGTCTACACGACGACATTGCTCACCGCCGACGACGCGCAAGATACGGTGCGCTGGACCTAGACGGGTCAACAAGACAGCGGGACGGCGCATAAAACACAGGAGGAAACAAATGGGCGAGTCAGTTGTCGTTGAACGTAGCGGAAGCGTTGCAATCGTCACCCTAAACCGGCCGGATGTCCTCAATGCGCTAAACCATGATTTGCGAGATGCATTCATCGCCGCCATGACCGCCCTAAACGCCGACCAGGAGGTTCACGCGGTCGTGGTCACGGGTAGCACCGACCGCGCCTTTTCCGTCGGACTCGACATGGCCGTGTCGACGGGGCTTCACGAAGGCAATGTGGAAGATTGGCTACGGGGCGTGCACCGTTTCTTTCAGGCAATTAGAGCAATGGATAAACCGGTCGTGGCGGCGGTCAACGGGGTGGCGACGGGGTTGGGGCTGCAAACGGCGCTGCATTGCGATGTGCGCATCGGCCATCCGGCGGTTCGGGTCAGTCAGCCCGAAATCGCCGCTGGCGTACCAAGCGTGCTTGGTCTGCAAATCCTAACCACGTTGATGGGTCTCTCGCGAACCATCGAGATGTCACTTCGATGTCGCTGGGTGGAAGCCGAGGAATGCCTGCAATTTGGCCTGCTGCACGAGTTAGTGCCGCAAGAGGAGGTACTGACCCGGTCGGCCGCCGTGGCGACGGAAATGGGTGACCTGCCGCCCGTCGCCATGCGGCTCAGCCGCCAACGTATGCGCGAAACCTCGCAAGCCGCCTTCGACGAAGCCGTGGAATCAGCGATCCAGATGCAGAAAGAAAGCTATGGCGCCGGCGAGCCGCAACAACTCGCTCAAGCCTTCTTGAACCGAAAGCGTCGTTGAGCCAAACGACACCCCGCCGCGCCGAACGAATGGAAAGAATCCTATGAAACGCACGCAATATGCTTCTGATTATCAAAAATCTCGCTCCTACGCCCCGGCGGTGGTGACCGAAGGGGGGCGAACCGTGTGGCTTGCCGGTATTCTGGCAACAGAAGACGAAAACGGCAGTTCGCTGGCAAACAATTTTCGCGGTCAGGTCGACTGTATTTTCCGCAAGATGGCGCAACAGTTGGCAGAGGCGGGTAGTAGCCTCGACGATGTCGTGTCGATGACCGGATATATTACCGAAGTGCGCTACAACACCGACTTCGTGGACGTCAGGAAGGCATTTTTCAAGGAAGATATTTATCCTGCCTCGACCCTTGTGACCGTAAAGGCACTAAACAGGCCGGAAGCGCTCGTTGAAATCACCGCCATCGCTGTTTCACCTTTGGGAAACCTTCTTGAGTAGCCTTAAAGGCGCAATCCAACAAAATTCCGGAGTTAAAGATCGGCATGAATTCGCGGCCCACACCACCAGAAGCCACCACCCCGAAAGCCGAAGTTGAAATCGACGCCGGTTTGGTGCGGGCCCTACTCGGGGCGCAACATCCCGACTTGGCGGAACTTCCAATTAGACCTGCCGACACAGGCTGGGACAATGTGATGTTCCGCCTTGGCGACCAATACGCACTACGCCTGCCGCGCAGGACATTGGCCGCCAAATTGATCGAACATGAACAAAGATGGTTGCCTGAACTGGTCGACCGCCTACCGCTGCCCGTGCCGTCGCCGGTGCGTATCGGGAAACCCGCTTGTGGTTTCCCGTGGTGCTGGAGCGTCCTGCCCTGGCTGAAGGGCAAGGCGGCTGATTTAGCCGGCCTGAATTCGGATCAAGCGAGGCCGCTGGCGGCGTTTCTATTAGCGCTTCATGTTGACGCTCCACCCGAGGCACCAGCCAACCCCTCCAGAGGTGTGCCTCTGACACAACGGGCCGACGCCATCGAAGCACGCATGCGGAGGCTTCGAGGTAGATCGGACCTGATAACAGGCGGCATAGAGCAAATCTGGCAAGCGGCTCTCGCCACGCCGGTCGATGCGGCACCGACCTGGATTCATGGCGATCTGCATGCCCGAAACATCCTGGTCGACGATGGCGCGATCAGCGGCATTATAGACTGGGGTGATATGGCCGCCGGAGACAGGGCGACCGATCTGGCCGCGATCTGGATGTTGCTCTCCGACTCGGCGGCACGGCGGCAAGCGATGATGGCCTACGGCGCCACATCCGCCGCAACTTGGCGGCGCGCAAGGGGATGGGCAGTCCTTTTCGGTGTCATTCTATTGGACACAGGTCTGACCGATCATCCACGCCACAAGACCATGGGCGAGCGAACCTTGCGCCATCTCGAGGAAGACGCTTGAGCTAAAGACTACGAGCCCGCATTTGACGCGCGGTAATGGCGCGCGATATCGCCGGCGGTGGCTTGCCACACATTGTCGAGCTGACAAATACCCTCAAGCGCCGCCGCCAGGTAACGAATGCGTTGCGGCTGACCAATCACCCAAGGATGCAGGGACAAGCCAAACAATCGGCCCGACTCCGCGCCTTCGGCATGTAACGCTCGGAAGGCCTCGCTAACAAGCTCGGGATAGCGCGGATTGGGAATATGCCGGAGCCACAGCGCCTGAACATCATCCCATTCCATCTGGTTGGGCAGGGCGATCAGGTTGGGTTCTGTCGTCATCACATAAGGCTGGTCGTCGTTCGGCCAGTCGAGCAGGTAGTCGTAACCGGCTTCCGCAACAATTTGCGGCGTGCGGGTAGACTCGCCGGAGTCAACACTGAGCCAGCCGGTGGGACGCGCACCCGTCGCCGCTTCAACCGTATCGGTGGTTTTCGCGATAATGCGGCGCTCTTCATCCACGCCCGTCTCGCTGGTGATCATGCGGCTTTGATAGTCGCCATGCGCGGCGAATTCGTAGCCCCGGCGCAGGCACTCTTCGACGAGATAGGGGTAGCGTTCGCACGCGCCCGCATTGGCGGCGACCGTGGCTTTCAAGCCATATCGGTCGAGCAGTTCGAGGATTCGGAAGATACCGATCCGGTTGCCGTATTCTCGCTGAGTGAAATATTTGTAGTCCGGAAAATAGTCGCCGCGCGGCCCCTTGAAGCGGGGGTCAAGATACGCGCCCTCGGGCGGTTCGAGTTCCCAATATTCAAGATGCAATAACACGAAGAACGCCAACCGCTCGCCATTTGGCCAGGTTAGCTTGGGGCGCGCCGGTAACGGCGAATAACGATAGAGGTCGTGGTCCATGCCGGGAGCGGGTTTGGTCATATCAAAACTCCTCCCCAAGATGCGCGGCCATATGGTCTCCACCATGTTCGAGATACCAATCCGCGATCTCCTCCCCTGTCGCCTTCCAGACGCCATCATGAGACAAGATATATTCCAGCGCCGCATCAAGGTGCGCGATGCGATGCGGCTGTCCCATGATGTAGGGGTGCAGCGCGATGCACATGACCCGCCCACTGTCCGCGCCCTCGGCATAAAGCGTATCGAAGGTATCCTTGATCATTTGCACGAACTCGGCCCCCTCATACTGCTTGAGGCTCAGCACCGAGTCATTGAGATCCATCGTATAAGGCACTGTCACCAATTGGCCCGTTTTAGTGCGCAGCGGCAGCGGTTGATCGTCATGATACCAATCGCAATAATATTTGATACCCGCCTCGGCGACGAGGTCGGGCGTGTTCAAGGTGAAAGACACCGCCGGCGAAAACCAGCCCGGCAGCATCCTACCGGTCAACTCGCCATGCAAATCGACGCATTCCGCGATCGCCGCTCGCTCTTCATCCTCGCTGTAATTCCAATGATAGCGGGTGTTGTAGAGACCGTGGCACAGGATGCTCCAGTCCCGTTCCTCGCAGGCGCGGCAGATTTCTGGGTAATGCACATAGTTGGCCATATTGAGCGATACCGTGCCCTTAATGCCATGCTTGTCCAGCACATCAATCATGCGCCAAACGCCAACCCGATTGCCGTAATCCCGGCTACCATACCCAATGACGTCGGGATGGGGGGTGCGCGGCCAGGGATTGCGGGCCCGTTGCGGCAGCGGTTGATATTCGTAATGCTCGATATTCGGCACGACCCACAGCGCGACCCGCGCGCCGTTCGGCAA
>JAJFJC010000414.1 GCA_021774385.1 Alphaproteobacteria bacterium | reverse complement strand
TCAGGCGGTCCGGATCGAACTTGCCGGCGTAACTCGCGATGGGAACGCCAAGCGCCAGCGGGGCGACGGTGCCATGCCACAATCCATGTCCCCATGCCGGCGACGCCGGGCATAGGAAGCGGTCGCCGGGCCGGATGCCAGTGCCGTACAAGGCGGCGATCATGACGGTGACGACGGCCCGGTGGCGATGTTTGACCGCTTCCGGCAACGCGCGTGTCGTGCCCGACGTATACTGGTACATCGCCATGTCGTCCGCCGACGTCGCGGGGTCAAAGGATGCACTCTCGGATTCAAGCGCGGCAACAAACGCCGCATCGGCAATAACAGTCTCCAGGCCCGGAATTCCGGTGGCCATTGGCGCCAATTCCGCATTCGTCACAATTAGCTTGGGATTGCAGTCATCGACACGTAGACGCAACCCGTCTGGTCCGAACAGTGTGAATAAGGGAACAGCAACACAGCCCGCCTTCATCGCGCCGAACAAAGCGGTATAAGACGCCAGCGACGGCTCCAACATGATCGCTACCCGCTCACCCGGCGCAATGCCGCGCCGCCGCAAATAAATCGCGAACCGGTTCGATGCATCGGAAAGCTGCCCGAAGGTGAATGCTTCATCGGTTCCGTTCGCATGGGCGATGCGCACCGCGATAGCGTCGCGGTCATGCCGGTCGACACATTCATGGCCAATATTCAATCGCGCGCGGTCGCCATCGAACAGCGCCCAAAGCGCGTCCTTGGAAAAATGCCGGTGCGCGTCGGCATAACTGGAGAATTCAGTTAGAAGAGGCACGATGCAGGCTTCAAAATTAAAGGCGCGACGACGATAAAATTTCACCCGCGCATTGTCTAACGCTATCCACAATCGTCACGTCTTCAGTACCTCAGGGTTTACGACATTGGCCGGCTTACCGGCTGCGTAGTCGATTATTTGGTCGAAAATATCGCTGAATTGCAGCTCGTACTCCTCGCGCGTCACATAACCGATATGCGGTGTACAGACGACATTTTCCATCTCAAGGAGAGGATGATTGGTGTCGCGCACCGGCTCTTCTTCATAGACATCGACGGCAGCCATGCCCGGGCATCCCGCACGCAATGCATACTCCAATGCGCCGGATTCGATAAGCGGTGCACGGCTTGTATTAACCAGCAACGAAGTCGGCTTCATCCGCGCCAGATCTTCAGCCGTTACGATCCCGCGAGTCGCGTCGTAGAGACGCATATGCAAAGACAGCACATCACATGCCTCGAAAAACGCTTCTTTGCTGGCCGCAACCGCGTAACCGTCGGCCCGCGCCCGGTCCCGAGACTCTTCACGCGCCCACACCAGCACATTCATGCCGAACGCCGTGCCATAGCCGGCGACGACTTTCCCAATCCGGCCATAGCCGTAGATACCAAGCGTGCGGCCGCCGAGCGTATTGCCGACACCGATCTGCCAGTTCCCACCTTTGAGTGACGCCATCTGTTGCGGAATCTGCCGCATCGCCGCCAGCACCAAACCCCAAGTCAATTCAGCAGTCGCAAAGGAAGGCGTACCGGCATGCATATGCGACGACACGATCACGCCGAGCTTAGTGCAGGTTTCAATATCGATATGCGGATAGACGCTGCGTTGGCTGATCAAGCGCAGATTTGGCAGTTGTTCGAGTAAAGGTGTTCGGATCTTGGTCCGCTCCCGGATCAGGACCAAGGCTTCGGTATCCGCCAACCGGGCAGCCAAACCGTCAATGTCCTGAAGATGATCGTTCCAGATCGTAACGTCGTGACCGTCTAGTTTTTGAAAACAGCCCAACGTCCGGACCGTGTCGTGATAATCGTCGAGGATGGTGATCTTCATCGCGAAAACGCTCCCTTATTCGCCAACGACGCCGGCCGCGACCAGGCCGTCGATTTCCGCACCGGCATAGCCGAATTCCGTCAGCACCGCGCGGCTATGTTCGCCCAGCCCTGGCGGCGGTGTCCGCACGCTCCGGCCTTCGAAGGCGTCCATGCGCAACGGATTGGCTAATTGCTTAATACGGCCGAGCTCGGGATGCTCGATTTCCTCCACCATATTCTGATGGATGACCTGTGGGTCAGCGAAAACTTCGTCCATGGCATAGACCGGTCCCGCCGGTATGCCGGCATCGATTAGCTTATGGGTCCAATTGATCGCGGTGTCGGCGCGGAACTTCTGGTTCAGCCGTTCGCACAAGGCGTCACGGTTGTTCATGCGGGCGGCATTGTCGATATAATCTGGATGCTCGATCAAATCCTCCAGGCCAAGCAAATGGCACAGCTTCTCCCACAGATCCTGCGTCGGCGCGCCGACATTCAACTGCCCGTCGCTCGCCTCGCAGCCACCATAGGGGTAGGCCGCCATGTGATAATTGCCAATCCGACCGGGAATGTCGTTGGCCGAGAGATAGCGTTGGCCTTGCACGTTGAGCATACCGACCAATGACGCCAGCAGCGAGGTTTCGACGCGCTGACCTTCACCGGTGACGTGGCGCTGGGCGACGGCCGCGCAGATGCCCATGGCGGTCCACATACCAGCGGCAACGTCGCCGAACGGTACGCCAGCGCGGGTCGGTTCACCATCGGGCCAGCCAGTCACACTCATCACGCCGGCCATGCCTTGGGCAATTTGATCGAAACCAGGCCAATCTCCATAGGGTCCGTCGCGTCCGAAACCGGTAATGCTGGCATAGATCAGTTTCGGGTTCTCGGCGCGCAACGCATCGCAACCGAGGCCCATTTCATCAGCGCGGCCCGGTTTGAAGTTTTCCACCACGACATCAACCTCAACCGCCAAGCGCCGCAACACCTCCAAGGCTTTGGGGTCGCGGAAGTTGACCGCCAGATCACGTTTGTTGCGGTTGATGGATAGGTAATAAGCAGCGATATCCCCATCATAGGGACCCCAGGCCCGGGTCATATCGCCTTTCGGCAGGGATTCGACCTTGATGACGTCGGCGCCAAAATCGGCAAGACACATCGTACAAAAGGGCCCGGCGAGGGCGCGCGTCAGGTCGAGGACACGGATGGAGTCCAAGGGTAGAGGCATGTTTTCGTCATTTCCTTTTTCGTTCGCTGAAATTTATAGCCGTCCGCCGAGTGGCTGGCGATAGGCGCTGCGTGTCGCCCTCGCTATGATGCGGGCAATGGATGAACAAAACCGCCTTCTACTTCCCGATTCACCGACGCTGGTTACCGGCCTGGCCGCCGCGACATGGTTGAGCGCCGATGGTGAGATCGAAGATATCACCCTTGTAGAGGCCGCTCGTCGCGTCGAAGGCCAGAAGCCTCTGCTGTGTCACGCCCCCGCCGTCGCCCGGCGGCTTAATATTGCGCGGTTTCCGTGCTTCGATGTGCTGGAGCTGTTCGCCTTCGTGAGACCCGCCGCATTCTGCGTACCAACAGCACTTGGTATCGCCGAGGCGCTCGACCTCGCAGCACCAACCGACATGACCGAACAAGGCAGCGTACTGCGCACCGCCGCGACCGCACTGTTGCGTGAGTTAGCGATGCGGCCACGCGAACGAGACGACCTGCCCGTTGCATGGGCAATGGCGCGCGGCGGCTGGAGCTGGGGCGTTTCGGTCCTCGCGGCGCTCGGCGAAGAGGCCGACGAAAGGGAACGGGCGCCCGCAGCAGGCCTCGATATCTGGCGCAACCTTCCGGAATGGCAGGATCATGCACCGCCACCACCACCGGGCAACGAGACGGTTACGCCCGCTGACAGCAGAGCGCGACTGGCCTCGCTGCTTGGCGAGGGATCAGAGTCGCGCCCAAGCCAATCGGATTACGCTTCGGGTGTATCGCCGGTTTTTTCGCCACGGGACGATGCGGACATGCCGAATATCGTTTTGGCGGAAGCCGGTACCGGCGTCGGCAAAACATTGGGGTACATCGCGCCCGCCAGCGTCTGGTCTGAACGTAACGAAGCCCCGGTTTGGATTTCGACCTATACCCGCAATCTGCAACATCAGATTGACCAGGAACTGGATCGTCTTTTTCCCGACCCCGCGATCAAACGCAATAGGGTCGTCGTCCGCAAAGGACGCGAAAACTATTTGTGTTTGCTGAATTATGAAGAAGCGGTTCGCGGCGTGGCGGTACGCCGCAACGATGCGGTGCCGCTCGGCCTGATGGCCCGATGGGCGGCACGGACTCGGGACGGCGATACCACGGGTGGTGACTTTCCATCCTGGCTAAGCGACATTCTTGGCGCGGGCGCGACAACCGGACTGACCGACCGGCGCGGCGAGTGCAT
>JAJFJC010000413.1 GCA_021774385.1 Alphaproteobacteria bacterium | reverse complement strand
GCCGAGTTCACTTTCGAAGCCGATATTGCCGCCCATCATTTCGACCAGTTCCTTGGTAACCGTGAGGCCGATACCGTTGCCCTCGATACCACTGCTGTCTTGTGTAATTCGATTGAATGGCTCAAAAATGTCGGTCTTACTTTCTTCGGCAATTCCGATACCGGTATCTCGAACCGCGATGCGCAACTGCCCGTCGCTGCAACGCTCGCAACTCAGCGTTACCGTTCCGCCTTCGCGGTTATATTTAGTGGCGTTCGACGTCAGGTTCAGTAGAACCTGCTTCAGGCGCATCGTATCCGCCAAGACCAAGGGCAATTCTCTGTCCCCCGTTTCGTTGATTATCGTTACGCCATATTTTTCCGCCGTCATCCGGGTCATTTCCAGGCAATCCGCTATGACTGTTGCAGGGCCTACGGCACTAACGTCTAAGGCTATACGTCCTTGCTCGATCGCCGCCAATTCCAACACGTCATTGATCAGGTCGAGCAACAGTTCGCCGCCCTTCATAATCGTTTCGACGGCGTCTATTTGCTTCTTCTTCAAATTGTCGTCGCGGTCCATCTCTAGAACCTGTGCATACCCAAGAATTGCATTCAATGGTGTGCGCAACTCGTGGCTCATGTTCGCCAGAAAAGAGGATTTAGCTTTATTGGCCTCGGCAGCTTCACTCGCCAAATACCGAGCGATATCCCGTTGTTCGCGCAAACTTTCCTCACGGGATCGAATTTCATCGAGAAAGAAGGAATAGGCGATACCAAGCTTGCCTATTTCATCGCTGTCATCGCGCGGTATCTGGACAGCGTCACCACTGCCGATGCCGGTTTCCACCACTTTTTGCAAATTCAGAATTCGTTCGACGACTCTGCGCTTGAAATACACAAACCCAAGCCCCGCGGCAGTCAGGCAGACAAGCAGAACCGCAAGCATTATTCTGGTCAGCAAATCCAATCGCGCGATCAACTCGGCTTTCTTGGCTTCCGTCTCCGCTCGAACGTCTTCGACCAACGATGTCACGGCAAATATAAAACGTGATGAACTAAACTTACTGATGTTGAGTTGACCGCGAAGCTGTCGGCTCAGTTTATGTCTGAGTTCCGACAGGTGAACTATATTGCCTTGTTCGAAATATAGTTTTCCGACGATTTTCCAGAGAGGCTCCAGGGCGGTTGCATCAGCGGCGGATATTGTTTCGCGCAAGCTTTCCATGTGCTCGGTTGCCGCTTGTATTTTTAGCTTTGTACGTCGCAAGCGAATGCCGGTATCATCTGACAACATATCCTGAGTGAGTCTGTAGACTCGGTCCAACGTAGCCATCCAATGCAGGCCTTCCGGACCAAGATCTACGAATTTTTCGATGTCGCCACATCGTTTATTTTCGGAAACTTCGGCCTGTAATTCATCCAAACAATCCAACGTTTCTCGCAAAGTACGAAGATCCCGTAATTTTTTCCGTGATTGCGCATTGACGTTAAGCCGCCGCTTGACCACGGAATCCAATCGCAAGATGTCTCGGACCAATTCGTCACGAGTGGCTTTTACCAACTGACTCGATTCGGCGGCGTGCCGCTTCAAGACCTGGCCGATCGTATCGTCGAGTTGACTGATAATGTCCGAGCGCGAAAGATCGAGCGTGTTGTGTTCGAGAGCATTTTTGATGGTGGCATATTTCGGCGCCAAAGAGGTTAGCTCATCAGCGTCGCTCGTTAGGCGCAGCGCCGAGACAAGGCTATCCGTATCGGTTTGCGCGAATCGAGGAATCGCTTCCTCCAAATGCGCGAAGGACAAGATTCCAACCAGGCCCACAATCACCGTCGAACCGGCCAGAACGCCGATGGCGAAAACACTACGTGTCAGAATTGAAACGCGCATTGCCGGTTCTTAATCCGTAGCAACCAACTATCTGAACGGCGGCGAATACATGAGTCCGCCGTTGGTCCAAAGCGCATTCACGCCGCGATCCCCCGTACCCAGGTGCCGGGAATAAATCTCACCGTAATTGCCGACCTGGGCGACGATATTGTAAGCCCAATCCTTATCAAGACCGAGTTGCGAACCGATCTTGCCTTGCAGACCCAGGAATCGCATTGCCTCTGCCGACGGATCCTGCTTTTTCTTAGCGTCAACATTTTTCATGGTTAGGCCCATCTCCTCGGCGGCGATTGTGGCGAAAACGGACCATTGCACCACATCGAACCATTTCGGATCACCTTGCTGGACCACGGGGCCTAACGGTTCCTTCGAAATGATTTCCGGATAGAGTATCAACTCCTCAGGGTTGGATGCCCTGTAGCGTTTTTGCGCCGTCAACATGACCCGATCATATGTCAGCATATCGCAACGGCGCTTCATGAATGCCGTGTAGAGGGTTTCCAGCGAACCGAAAGGCACGATCTCAAGGCCTGGCTTTTCTTTCGCAACCAAATCCTGAAGGTTCAAGATCGTGGTTGTGTTGCGGCTTACGCATACTTTGCCCGTCTCGACTTCGGCGAGTGTCTTGGCGCCAAGCTTACGGTAAGCCAGAAACCCTTGACCGTCGTAATAGACCGTTGTGGTGAAGGCTAATTTTAACTCTGAATCACGAACCACCGTCCAAGTCGTATTGGCCATGAGCACATCGATGACGCCCGCATTTGTCGCCTGAAAGCGGTTACTGTCCGTTACCTCCATATATTCAACGGCTTCTTTGTCACCGAACAGGGCAGCGGCCAGCACCTGACAAAAATCAACGAAAAACCCGCCCCACTTGCCATCTTTCGAAATTTCCGACAAACCGATACCGCTACGATTAATCCCGCAGATCAGGTGGCCTCGGGCCATCACTTCATCGAGTCTGCTCATTCGGCTTTCCGCGGAGACACCTGTCCCCAATGTCAGGCAGATCGCCAGACACGGAAAGCTGGAACACATCCATTTCGAAAATCGACGCAAGGTCAGGGGTTTGGCACCACAGGTAATTGGGGCCATTAAATCATGCCAGAACGCTGACCAGTCCCTGATCCGGGGTTCAAAGAGTTCCATCCACTGCCCTCCCATAATTGAACTGGATAGTTCGCGCCGTGAAATGCGTCACGGAAAGGCGCAAGGTTCGGAAAACCCGACAAATTCGATCTTCTAAAATGCTTCGAATGGTCACGTGCTGGCTCCGCCCTTTGCAACCCTAATAGGCGCACGAGGCGCCACCGGCCCAGCATTATGGCACCTTTATCCTACTAAAATGTTAAGTGTATCACCACTATTACGAGATTAATGGCGGCTGGTAGAATTTTGAATTGTTGATGTGCTCGACCTCCACGAGAGGACCGAGCATACCTTCAAATCGCCCTAACGCTTCGAGCGCCGCTTCAAATAGGCGATAACGTCACGACGGTCTTTTGCTTTTGGCAATCCCGGGAAACTCATCTTCGTTTTCGAAATGAATTTCTTCGGTGCGGCGAGGAAAATATCCAGGGCTTTTTCCGTCCAAACAAGGCCGTCGGCGTTTTTGCTCAGCATGCCCTTGGAATACGTAAAGTCTGGTGCCGTGCCTACCTTGCGGCCATAAAAACCAGCGAGAGAGGGGCCAAAGCGATGCTCGCCGGGTTTGAAGGTGTGGCAGCTTCCGCATTTTCGGAAGACCTTGCGTCCCTCACGCCAGTTCGGCTTATCCTGCGCGGCGGCAGCGGATGTCCACGCCAAGGTGGCGGCAAGGAATGCAATTGGTAGTGGTCGTAAAGACATATTCTTACCCTCAAATACTCGATCACTTTATTCTCCCGCGCGCTTGGCTCGATGCCAACGCGACAAATAGCCTCTTAGATATTGCTTCGGGTAGGAGATTTCCACATCCAAAGCGGCCGCGGCGTACCAGGGCCAGTGCGGATCGCTGAGCATGGCACGCGCCAACGCGACGAAATCCGCGTCACCGTCCGCGATTATGCGTTCCGCATGCAGCGGATCCTGGATCATGCCCATGGTCATCGTTGGCAAACCCACCTCACGTTTCACCTGCGCCGAAAATTCAACCTGATGACCTTCGCCGACCGAAATTTTTTGATCAAGTGATAACCCACCGCTCGATACGGCTATGTAGTCGCAACCACGAGCTTTAAGTTCGCGTGCGAGCATCACCGTGTCCGGCAATGACCATCCCCCTTCGATCCAGTCGGTTGCCGAAACACGTACGCCCATTGGCTTGTCGTCGGGCCAGACTGCCCGCATCGCTTCGAACACTTCCAATGGGTAGCGCATCCGTCCCGCAAGATCGCCACCATATCCGTCGTCGCGTAAATTGCTCAGTGGCGAGAGGAATTCCTGCAACAGATAGCCATGCGCCATCACCAATTCGACCAAGTCGAAGCCGATCCGTGCCGCGCGTTCCATCGCCGCGACATGAGCTTCGCGGACTCTGTCCAATCCTGCCTGATCAAGCGGTTCCGGCGCCGGCCAGCCATCGGCGCGCGGTTGTCCAGCACAGCCGACCGTTTGCCACGCACCGTTCTGCCCTGTCAGCGGCGCCGCACGGCCTTCCCATGGCATCAAGGTCGAGCCCTTCCGGCCGGAGTGAGCGAGCTGCACGCCGAGCTTCGCCGCGCCTTGCTCGCGGCAAAAGCGCACAACGCGATCCAATGCCGCCGCGTTCTCGTCGGAATAAAGGCCAAGGCAGCCATGCGTGATCCGGCCCCGTTCCTCTACCGCCGCCGACTCCGTTATGATGAGCCCGGCGCCGGATACCGCGAACTTGCCAAGATGCATCAGATGCCAGTCGCTCGCATTGCCATCTTCGGCGCTGTACTGATCCATCGGGCCGACGACGATGCGGTTCTCTATCGTCAGCTCGCGTAATGTGATCGGTGAGAAAAGTGCGGAAGTCATGGCTTTTACGTCCCGAGGTCGCCTTGTTTCGAGCCTTAGCGCAATGCTAACGTTTATAGACGGCACCGTCCCGGGCTGTCGAATGCGCGCCATGCGCTGAATAAAAACCAGAACAAGAGGCAGGTGAATGGATCTCGATTTAAACGGCAAGAATGTACTGATTACCGGTGCTGGATCGGGCATGGGTCAACATATGGCGCTCGGCTACGCCAAGGAGGGTGCAAAGGTCGCCGTCAACGACATCAATGGCGACGCCGTTGCCGAAACAGTCAAAATGGTGAGGGACGCCGGCGGCACGGCGCACGACGCCACAGCGGATATCACTGATTTGAACACGGTCGGCGATATGATCGCATCCGCGGAATCGGCGTTAGGCGGGATCGACATACTGGTCAACAACGCAGCCCTTCTCACCGAACACACGCTGTTCCTGGAAACCGATCCGGACGCCTGCGACCGGGAAATTCGAGTTATCCTATACGGCACGATGTACTGCTCGCGCAGCGTGCTGCCCGGTATGATCGAACGTGGTTATGGCAAGATCGTGAATATTGCGACCGACGCCGCGCGCGTTGGTCAAGAACGCGAGGTCAATTATTCCGCCGCGAAAGGTGGCGTCATTGCCTTCACCAAATCAATCGCCAAGGAAGTTGGGCGCCATAATGTGAACGTCAACGTGGTATCGCCCGGCGCGACAAACTCCCCAATGCGGATCGGTCTGCAGGAAGGTTTGCGCAAAAAACTCGGCGAGGAAGCGTGGAAAGCCCGCGAAGCAAAAGTCATGCGGCTTTATCCCATCCGCCGGATCGGCGAGATGGAAGACATCACCAACGCCGTTCTGTTTATCACCTCGGATGCCGCCCGCCATATCACCGGACAGGTGTTGAGCGTCAATGGCGGATTCGCGATGGTCGGGTAAGGGGGAAACTAATGTCCGATATTCTGTTATCCGAACGAAGTGGCGTCGCGGTTGTACTGACCATGAACCGTCACGATAAGTACAATGCGCTGAGTAATGAGCTGCTGCTAGCGATTGGCGATAAGGTACGCGAGCTGGACCACGACGACGATTGCCGCGCAATCATCTTGACCGGCACCGACAAGTTCTTTTCGACCGGCGCCGATTTGAAGAGCGCGCTGGAAGCAAAGGATCTGCCCAGCACGCATACGATGCTGAGCTATTTCGACCATTGTAACCGTGCCATCGAACGGTCCCGCAAACCGGTCATCGCGGCGATCAACGGGTTTTGTCTGACCGGCGGGCTGGAAGTGGCACTCGCGTGTGATATCCGCATTGCCGGCAGTGGCGCAAAATTTGGCGTTACCAGTTCCAAGATTGGCTCCGTCGCAGGGGCCGGCGGCACCCAACGGCTGCCCCGAGTGGTCGGTATGGAATGGGCCAAGGATCTGCTGTTCAGCGCCGACTTTATCGACGCCGAGACCGCCTTGCGCATTGGCCTCGTCAGCCGCGTCGTCGATCCGGACAAGATAATGGACGAAGCCATAGCCCGCGCCGACGCCTATGCCGCGCGCGCGCCGCTCAGCGTCTGGTACGCAAAAATGGCGGTGAATACCGGTATGCAGATGGACCTGGAGCCTGCGTTGGAGTTCGAGCGCCACCTGACCGCGGGACTGTTCACAACCGAAGACCGCAGCGAAGGCATGTCCGCCTTCCTCGAAAAACGAGATGCCAAGTTCAAAGGCAAATAAGCAACAGAAACGGAAGTCATCATGTCTGAAGACCAGCTGCCGACGTACCGGGACATCCTGTACGAAGAAAAGAACAATGTCGCGACCATCACCTTCAATCGACCGGACCGGCTAAACGCTTTTCGTGAAGGCATGTACGAAGAAGTTACCGACGCCATCGTCCATGCCTCCTGGAACCGTCAAATCGCGGCCATTGTCCTGACCGGAGCTGGCAATCGCGCCTTCGGCGTCGGCGGTGACCTGCAGGACAAAAAGAAAGGCCGCCGCGGCAAGGGCACCATCGGTGTGCCCGTTGAAGACCTGCACAGCGCCATCCGCGACGCGCCACAGCCGGTCATCGCCAAGGTCCGCGGCTACGCTATTGGCGGCGGCAATGTCATCGCCACGATCTGCGACCTGACCATCGCCTCGGACAATGCCATTTTCGGCCAAGTTGGCCCGAAGATGGGTTCGGTCGATCCTGGTTATGGCACCGCCTATTTGGCACGCATTGTCGGCGAAAAGAAAGCGCGCGAGATCTGGTACCTCTGCCGGCGCTACTCGGCCGTGGAAGCCATGCAAATGGGTTTGGTCAATACCGTCGTGCCGGACGACGAACTCGATGCTGAAGTCGACCGCTGGTGTGCCGAATTGGTATTGCGCAGCCCGACGGCCATTGCCATCGCCAAACGCACCTTTAACGCCGACACCGAAAGCATCCGCGGCATCAGCCGGCTTGGTTTCGAGGCGGTACGCATGATGTATGACACCGATGAGTCCAAGGAAGGTGGCAACGCCATGCGCGAGAAACGGGATCCTGATTTTCGCTCCGAACTCGATTAGGAAATTGGCATGAGTAACACGCGCATTGGCTTCATCGGCTTGGGAGATATGGGGGGCCCGATAGCAACCCGCCTGATTGAAGCCGGCTTCGCGACAAGCGTTTATGATACGCGCGAGGAAGCGCTTGCCCCCGCCCTTGCAAAAGGTGCCCGGCGCGCCACGAGCCCAGCCGACATCGCTAGCAGCGCGGAGACCGTGATCGTGAGCCTACCGACACCGGACGTCGTGCGTGCCGTCGCATTGGGACCGGACGGCATTGTCATGGGGACGGCGGTTAAGACCTATATCGACTTGTCCACGACCGGCGCGGTCGTCGCGAAGGCAGTCGCCGCGGGGCTTGGCAAGAAGAACATTCACGCGCTCGACAGCCCGGTCAGCGGCGGCATTCTCGGCGCCGAGTCTGGTAAACTTTCCTTGATGGTCTCCGGTTTGGAAACTGTATTCGAGACGGCAAGACCTATTCTGAATGTCATCGGCAACAATATTTTCTATATCGGCGCCGAGCCCGGTCTCGGGCAAACCATGAAACTGGCTAACAATTTCCTTTCCGCGACCAACAACATCGCCGCAGCCGAAGCCATGGTCATGGGCGTCAAGGGTGGACTCGATCCCAAGGTGATGCTCGATGTCATCAATGCGAGCAGTGGACGCAATTCGGCGACGATGGATAAATTTCCCCGCGCCGTTCTCGATCGCAGCTTCAGCAAAACGATGAAACAAAAACTGCTCTATAAGGATGTTCGGCTTTGCCTGGAAGAGGCGGAAGCGATGGGCTGCCCCATGTGGCTCGGCAGCACGGTCAAACAGTTCCTGTCCTATGCCGTGAGCCAGGGTACCGGAGATGACACGTCGATCGGCTTAATCAAGCATATTGAAGGCTGGGCCGGTGTCGAAGTCGGCAACAAGGAGAACAGCAGCAAGGGTTGATCGCTCGGTCGGCAAAAACCCTATGCTTGCACCGCGACCAAAGTCGGCCTTCGCTACCCTGGAATTTCGACGGCCTGCATCGCCTTGCCAAACTTTTTCTCCAGACCATCGACAAGATGAGGAATTCCGCCCTTGGCCAAGGTAGGCGCGAAGTCGGCGCGCTGGGTAACCAAAAGGCTGGCCCCCTTCACCAAGGCATCGATAATCTTGAAACCAAAATAACTTTCTGGATACCGCCGGACGCGAAACGCGATCCGGAAGGGATCCGACCCGTTTTCACGGTCAAGCCGTACCGAGATCAATATATCGCCACCATAGGCGCGGATTTTTTCAATCTCGTATTTACCGGACCAATTCTGGCCCGCCGAAAACTCGTAGCCCGAAAGAAACATCTCTTTATACGTCGCATAGAACCGGCTCCAGTCATCCGGTTTCGCGGCATCGTAATGTCGACCAAGAACGAATTTCGCCATCGGCTGAAACGCGACCACTTCGCCCAACAGGCCGCGAAATTTCTCGATGCGTTTTGCGAACGGTACTTTCTTTCGGCCCATCACATGTTTAGCGCTGCTGGCCAATTCCAGCATCATTTTGCGGCCCCGAACTAGCGCCGCGGCAACCGCTTCTTCATCATTCGCGCCTTTGGCCGTTCGGTTTCTGGAAAGCGATGTTCCGTCCGATTTATGCGCCCGCAAAAGCTTCGCGCGATTTCGCGCCAAGACCGTGAACGCCCCATTATCACCGTAACGCTCTAGGTAGGATTCAAACTCATTCGGGTTTTCACTATTTTGAATCGACTGCCAATAGGCAATTTCCTCTTGCGTATCGTTGATATCGACCGGCTTCATCGCCGGTACGGTGGCCTGTCCCTCGGAGCCGGGCACGAAAAAGAAATCGCCCGTCAATGATGACGATTCCCACGGTGTTTGTTCATCCTTGGTCTGCCTTTGCACCGATACGCGAACCGCCTTGAACATCTGTTCCACGGGTTGACCGGGTTGACGCATGGCAGCCGCAAGAGCAGCGGAATAGGGACTGTTCACCCCCGTACCATCTGCGGCAACATCACCGGGCGCGGTGGCATAGGCGATCATGACCCCTTTAGTCGCCTGAATTTTTGCCAGCCCGCCAGACGCGGACCGAAACCCCTGCTTATAGGGATTATTCCGGCACGCATCGAGGATCACGATATTGAGGCGATTCTCCGCGAACGCCATGTTGTCGAGAACCGTATTAACCGACACCGATTCGATGTCCACATCCTTTTCGCGATTGATGTCGGCATTGACGGGAATTAGAAAGTTTTCATCACGAACCTGAATACCGTGGCCGGCATAGTAGAACAGTCCAACCGTGTCCTTTCCCGCCGCTTCCAGCCGATCGCCAAAATCGCTGACTGCCCGCTTCAGGGTCTTTTGATCGGTATCGATGTGTTGAATGACTTCGAAGCCGAGACCTTGCAATGTCTGCGCGATAAGCCGTGCGTCATTTGGTGGATTCGGCAGCTCTCCAACTTTTGCATAAGCACCATTCCCAACGACCAAAGCGATACGCTTCTCCGCCCAAACTGCTTCGGAAAACATCACGCTTAACAATGCGACGGCCACAATACGGCCGGCGAAATGACTCAACATTATCTATACGACTCCTCCGGTCATGTCGGAAATTCAACCGCATCCAAATAGCATTCCAGGACACGACACCCAATACAGCGTCCCGTCTTAAACCGCGCGAAAGTGATAGACCTCTCTCGGTACAAGAAATTACACTGCACGTTTCGCATTTACAGGGAATTTCTTAAAATATTTTTAACCAAACCGTTCAAGAAAACCCATTCAACGGCGCGCGGTCGCACACAAACGCGCCACGAATTTCAGCCTGGCGCGGTTTCCGGGAATCGAGTTTCCGCTTCATAAGCGGCGGCGGCCCGATATAGCGTCGCTTCCGCGAAGGGACGGCCAATGAGTTGGAAGGACGCAGGTAGGCCATTTTCCGTGAACCCCGCCGGAACCGCGAGAGAAGGTAGACCGAGATAGTTTATCGGCCGCGTGCAGTGGGTCATTCCGGCGATGACCGCCGGAAAGTTAGGCGACGCCTTCACATCTGAATCGACGATCGACGGCACCGGAATATTGATTGTTGGCGCATGAAACACATCCGCCTCGGCAAACACCGTATCGACGAACCGTTGCGTGATTTGCGGCCGGATTTGCTGTGAGGTCACATATTCCGTACCAGCGATCGCAAGCCCCGGTTCGAGGCGCGCCTTGACTTGCGCACCATAATCTTCCGGCCGATCCCGCATCCAGGCCTGATGCAGCACCGCACCTTCGGGACCACGCAACGCGATCGCCAGGTCGGCCAATTTCTCATGATCGGGCACCTCGACAGTCACAATTTCCGCACCCAGAGCTTCGAAGGCTTTCAAGCTCGCCGCCATCAGCGCACGAACATCATCAGAGGCACCGTCATAGTAATAGTTCGACGGTACGGCGATCCGCAGCCCCTTGATCTCGGCATCCAATGTCGCGGCCTCGTAGTCGTCGACCGGCATCGAACTAGCGGTCAGGTCCTTTGGGTCCGCACCGGCAATGATGCCCATCATGCGCGCATTGTCGCGCACGGTCCGCGTCAGCGGCCCAACATTATCGAGCGAGAACGACAATCCCATGACGCCGTATCGGCTGACTCGGGTCTGCGTACCTTTCATTCCAACGAGGCCGCAACAGGCCGACGGCAATCGGATCGAACCGCCGGTGTCGGAGCCGAGCGCACCGAAGACGACACGTCCGCCAACCGACGAACCGGACCCGCTCGACGAGCCGCCTGTCACGTGATCCGAGTTCCAAGGATTATGGCAATGCCCCCAATGCTCGTTGTGGCCGAAGGGGCCAACCGCGAATTCGGACATATTGAGTCCGCCCATATGCAACGCACCAGCCGCCGCCAGACGGTCGAGCACCGTCGCGGTATGATCGGGCACGAAATCCTTGCGGATCTTGGAACCGCAAGTCGAGACCTTGCCCGCGCGGTAGTACATGTCCTTGTGTGCCAAAGGCACACCGTGCAACGGACCGGCTACATCACCACGCGCCAGCGCTGCATCCGCCGCGTCGGCCTCGGCCAGCGCCCCCTCGGCATCCAGCGAGATGAAGCAGTTCAAGACCGGCTGCATTTTCTCGGCTTTGGCGATGCAGGCTTCGGTCAGTTCGCGCGCCGAAACTTCCTTGGACGCTACGGCCTTCGCCGCATCGACAAGGCTCAACGCTGTCGGATCAGTCATCGCCGCGCACCGCCATCTTGTTGAGCGCTCGGTCGAAATGCGCCGGCTCCGTGTCGAACATCGAGCCACTAGCCACGGCGTTCAGCGTCTTGCCCACCGAGCTCGACAGTTCCGCGAGCCGCACCGCCGCCTCGTCGTCTAGTTTCACACCCTGCCAATACATAACAAGATCGCGTACCGTTTGACTGTCCATTATCCATCCCTCCAAGGTTTTCGAAAGTGTAAACCGCGTGACACGCTGTCGCGAGACAAGAAATTCGTATTAGGCTAGGATTGCTACAACACGCCAAACAGGGAGGAATAAGGCATGCAGGACAGTTTCAAGGAGGGCGTGTCGACGACGCGGCGCGTCACAATCGATGAATCGCGCACCATTTCGGTCGCTGGAGACGAATTTAGGGTCTACGCCACGCCGGATATGATTCGTGACATCGAACATACCTGCAAAAGCTTTATCCTTGAATTCGCCGGACCCGGCGAAGATTCAGTCGGCACCCAGGTCAATATCGCCCATATCGGTGCGACTTTGATGGGTATGTCGGCGGAAGTTACCGTCACCGTGAGTACGCTCGACCGCCGCCGCGTGGTCTTCGATGTCTCCGTGAAAGACGATCTGGAAGAGGTCGGCAAGGGCACGCATGACCGCTTTATCACGGATGCATCGAAGTCGGCGGAACGGTTACGGGCCAAGGCGGAGAAAGCCGGCCTCTAAAAATCAAGCGAAGGGTCACGCGATGCGCAAAGCCCGATCCGAGAATATAAAAGACGTTAACAGCTATTGCTATCAATGCGTGGCAGGTCCCGATCTGATGAAGGTGCGAGTCGAGGACTGCATCGCGACGGAGATCAACCCGAACTTCACCGCCGCGGAAGTACATCCGGCGGGTGGCAAGATTTGCGTCAAGGCCTATGGATTGATTCAGAAGACCTACAATCCAAACCGTATCCTGACGCCGATGAAGCGGACCAACCCTAAGAAAGGCCGTGGCGAAGACCCTGGCTTCGTGCCGATCTCCTGGGACGAGGCGCTGGATACGGTCGCCGGTGAGATGCGAACTGCCCGCGACAAGGGATTGACCGACGAGTCCGGCTATCCGCGCCTTGCCGCCAGTTTCGGCGGTGGCGGCACACCCACGGCCTATATGGGCACCCTTCCCGCCTTCCTCGGCGCCTGGGGGCCGATCGATATGAGTTTCGGTAGCGGCCAGGGCGTGAAATGCTATCACTCGGAACATTTGTACGGTGAATTGTGGCACCGCGCCTTTACCGTCGCGCCCGATACGCCGCTTTGCGAATATCTGGTTTCCTTCGGCGCCAATGTCGAGGCGTCCGGTGGCGTCTGTGGCGTCAAACGGCACGCCGATGCGCGCGTTCGCGGTATGAAACGGGTTCAGATCGAACCGCATCTGTCGGTCACCGGCGCCTGCTCCGCCGAATGGGTGCCGATCAGGCCCAAGACCGACGCGGCGTACATGTTCGCGATGATGCATGTGATGTTGCACGAAGCGGCGCGGGACCAGCTCGACATTGGCTATCTGAAGCACCGCACCTCCGCGCCTTATCTGATTGCCCCCAACGGCTATTTCCTGCGCGACCCCGAAACCCGCAAGCCATTGATGTGGGATAGCCGCATCGCTGCACCCGTCCCGTTCGATACCCCCGATGCCGACCCCTTACTGGACGGTGCGGTAACCGTTAGC
>JAJFJC010000412.1 GCA_021774385.1 Alphaproteobacteria bacterium | reverse complement strand
TAGCCGGTCGACAGCAATTGCGCCTGGTCGCGGCCAATACCGAACGCGCCCATAATGTCGGGAAAAGCGACGTTGACGGTAGAGCTGGCCAGAATCGCCGTCGTCCCTCCGATCATGCCGGTTACGGTCGCGAACCATTTATAGGCCGGGCCGTAACGCTCGAAGAGAGTATCGGTGGTTTCTGTTTTCACGGTGGCGCTGAAACTCGCATTGACGGGAAGTGCAGCTTCGCGCCGTTGACGCAGTTTGTAAATCCGGTGGCGGACGGTGTTCGGTGCTAATGCGTACTTAGTCGCGCATATACCCGCTTAGCGCCGGCGTCGGAATCGAGGTGTCGACATAGCCGAACGTTCCGTTTTCCTTCACTTCTGTCGCGGCGGCGAGCAAGCCGCTCATCGCCGCGCGGTATAGCGACGTTGCGAGGCTGATGCGCCGCACTCCCGCCGCCGCCAGGTCGGCCACGGGAAACGATTTTCCCGGCACCCCGGCCATGAAATTAACCGGCTTTGAAACGGCGGCGCATACCGCTTTCACAGCGGCAAGGTCGGGTAATCCCGGCGCCATCAAGACGTCGGCGCCCGCGGCTTCATAGGCCTGCAGCCGCGCGATGACATTGTCGAGGTCCGGACTGCCGCGCAAGAAACAATCCGTGCGCGCCGTTAACATAAAGCCGAAACCAACCGATCTGGCAGATTCGACCGAAGCCGCGACCCGTTTTGCCGCAACATCTATTTCATAAAGCGGATTGTCAGGGTCACCGGTAGCGTCTTCGATGGAACAGCCGACCAGACCGGTTTCCGCCGCGAGGCGGACGGTTTCCGCAGCGATATCGGGTTCGTGCCCAAAACCGTTTTCCAGATCGGCCGAAACCGGTAGGTCGACGGCCTCGACCACGGTGCGGGAATGCGCCAGGGCCTCATCACGCGTTACGCGTCCATCGCGCCGTCCCAACGTGCCGGCGAACCCACCGCTGGACGTGGCCAATGCCTGGAATCCCAGGCCGGCAAGCATCCGCGCCGATCCGGCGTCCCAAGGATTGGCGATCAGGAACGGGGCTGGCCCTTCATGTAGATCTCGGAACCGGTCAGCCTTTTCGCGCTGCGTCGATTTGGTCTCGGTCATCGCATATCCTCGTGTCGTCGGTACGCGCCACGTTAGGCTCAAACGACTTGTGCCGTCGAGATCCAATTGCGCATGGCGGACGGAACCAAGAAATGCTCGCGACGGTCAAAGCCTTGTTCCGGAATGTCGGACCTGTAATGTTAAACCAAAGAAAGCGGGAAGGAAGCGAACAATGATCGAAATGCGAATGAAACCCGTTGCCGACGCCAGTGTTTGGACCGGCGCCGAGTTGCTGGCGGATCGGTCTTGGGAATATGTTCTGACCGACGGGGACCGGGCGGAACTTCGGGACGCGTTGGATGCGGTCAAGCGGCAGGGAACGGCGCTGCCGGCGGTTACCAAGGAATTGTTTCCGCTGCCAAATTTGAGCGCCACACTGGCGCGGGTCGCAGACGATTTGAAAAACGGCCGTGGTTTTGCCCTATTGAAGCGCTTCCCCGTCGAAGATCATGCCTACGAGGACGTGGAATTGATGTATTGGGGGCTGTGCAGTCATATTGGCATTGGCATCACGCAGAACAGCGAGGCCGGTTTCATCCACTACGTCACCGACGGCGCATTGCGCCCGAGCCAAGGCAAGCGCGGGGTTGGATTTCCGAAGGAATCGAAACTGCATGTCGATTTGATGGATATCGTCTCATTGCTTTGCGTACGGCAGGCACCCGACGATCCACCCAGCCGCGTGGCGAGTTCGACTGCTATTTATAATGCCGTTTTGGCGCAACGCCCAGACGACCTTGCGCGGCTCTACGAGGGCTTTGAGTGGGGCCGGATGGACGAACATGGCGAAGGTGAGACGGCGACGTCGGGTTACAAGGTACCGTTTTTCAGTCAAAAGGACGGATTTGTATCCTGCCAATATAACCGGTCCTGGATAAACAATGGTCTGGCCCGTCAGGAACGAACCATGTCGGAAGCCGATGCCGCGCTGCTCGACTTCGTGGATTCCGTTGCCGAGGATGTTCGTTTGGAATTTCCCTTTCATCAGGGCGATGTCCAGTTTTGCAGCAACTACACCGTTTTGCATGGCCGTGCTGCGCATAAAGTCGTGGCGGACGAAGACCGCAAGCGGGTGTTGATGCGTATCTGGCTCGATATGCCGGATTTCAGGTCATTTTCCGATGACGCGATTATCCGCAACGGCATCGGGCATCACGGGCAATTGGGTTGGTCGGCGGCAGATGTTCAGGCCGGCCGGCACACAGGCGCGCGGCCGCGGCGTGATGATGGCGCGACACTGTCGTAGGTTGCGTATCGATTGATTGAACATTTTCTGCCGGTCGCCTACTCGCTAGGCGCGGGCTTTCTTTTCGCCCTTGGGACGCATTTCCTCAGCTTCGGCATGCGGTATGGCGACCCGCAGACCGGTGCGTTGATCGATATCGGGGC
>JAJFJC010000411.1 GCA_021774385.1 Alphaproteobacteria bacterium | reverse complement strand
GCCATGGTAAGCCGCGCTTTGCGTCTCGTATGCTGCCCCCCGGAGTGCGTCGGAAAGCTTTGACGATGCCCCGCATCGTCGGCAACTTTCCTCTTGCCCGATGAGCCGCATACGCGATCTCCAAGGGTCTTTATCATTGTTCGTTGGTATAAGCCGCACAATTTTCACCGACCAGAGTAGACAAGCGGTTTTCCGTACTGTCAATCAGCATGGTTATTGCTGGCCCTCACGTGATACAACCCCGCCATGACAGAACAAGAAAACAAACCGCCGAAACCGAAAACCGACCCTGTTGTCGAAACGATCCTCGCGACATTGCGGGGCTTGGAGCCGGGTAAATCCGCCTCGCCCATGGATATCGCGCGCGAATTCGCCGCCGCACGGGCGAAGCCGGGGGATCCGCCGCAAGCCTGGCGGCGCTATATGAATGCGGTAAAGCAGCAGATGGTGTATCTGGCGCGCGCTGGTCGGATCGAGATCATCCGCAAGGGCGAGCCCGTCGATCCCAACAATTTCAAGGGTGTCGTTCGCCTGCGTATGCCTGAAAGCGACTAACCGTGCCGATTTGGCTGCGCCTGGCCATTGGTGGTGGCGCCACGCTATTGGTCGGTATGGGGATCGGCCGTTTCTCCTACACGCCACTGATCCCGGCGCTTATTCTCGATGGCGCGCTAAGCGCGGCCGAAGCGGGTTATGTCGGCGCCTTTAACCTCGGTGGGTATTTGGTTGGCGCGCTGGCGGTGCCGGCCTTGCGGCGGCGCTATCGCGCGCTACCGGTGCTCAAGGTGGCGCTGCTGATCTCCTTGCTGTGCCTCGTCGCCAGCATTTTCCCGTTTGGTTTTTTGTGGCTCGTCTGGTGGCGCACACTGGTCGGTATCACGGTCGCAGTATTGATGATTTACAGCCTTGCACTGGTGACCACTTCGGTGCCATCGGACCGGCTTGGCAAAGCGACTGGTGTGGTTTTTACCGGGGTCGGTGTGGCGATCTTGTTGTCGGGCACGCTGGTTCCGGGGTTACTTGAATTTGGATTGCAAGCCGCTTGGGCCGGTCTCGCGGTCGTCGGCGCCATTGGTGTCGCGCTGGGCTGGTGGGGATTGGCCGTGGCGCGGGATGCCCCGGTAACCGCACAGGAGTCCGTGCCGAAATTCGATGGGGCGTCGTCCCGCCTGGTTGCGGCGCAGGGGTTGTTCGCGGTCGGTCTCGTGCCGCATTCAATTTATTGGGTCGACTATGTGGCGCGGGGGCTTGATCTCGGCATGGGCCAGGGTGGTTTTCAATGGGTACTTGTCGGCGTCGGCGCGGTTGGCGGCACCTATCTGTGGGGATGGTTGGCGGACCGGATTGGTTTTGCCGCGGCCTTGGTTTTGGTCTTCACCGTGCTGGCCGTTGGTATTGCGATTCCGGTGATTTTCCCCACGGGTATCGTGCTGGTTATCTCGTCCTTGATTTTCGGTGCACAACCAGGATTGTCGGCGGTGATTTCCGGCCGGGCGCGACAGGTCGTCGGCGCACGGGATATGCCGCATGTCTGGCGGCGGATGGTTCTTTCCGTTGGCATATCGCAAACCATCGGCGGGTATTTACTGGTCGCTCTTTTCAATACGACTGGCAGTTACCTGCAGGTCTTCCTGATCGGCGGGGCGGCGATGGCGCTCGGCGCGGTGCTCTCGCTACCGGTCTGGTCGCGTCGTCGCGTCGCTTAGATCAGATTGCGGTTTGTTGAAATCGCTTTCGCGATCTAACAATCGCGTGAATCTGATCTACTTTATTGAAGTTAGAGCACCTTAAATCACCGGTTCGGCGATGCCTTTTTGCCGGCAGGCGGCGATGACGGTGTTGCGCAGCAGGACGGCGATGGTCATCGGGCCAACGCCACCGGGAACCGGCGTGATTGCCCCCGCAACCGCTGCCGCTTCATCAAAGGCGACGTCCCCGACAAGGCGCATCTTGCCTTTCTCAGCGGCCGGTATCCGATTGATGCCGACATCGATTACCGTGGCGCCCGGTTTAATCCAGTCGCCACGAATCATCTCAGGCCGCCCGACGGCGGCGACCAGAATATCGGCGCGCCGGCATACGCCTGGCAAATCCCGCGTGCGGGAATGCGCCACGGTCACGGTGCAATTCGCCCCCATAAGCAGCGCCGCCATCGGCTTGCCGACGATATTCGAGCGCCCGACGATGACCGCTTCGAGACCCGAAAGGTCGCCCAACCGGTCCTCCAGCATCATCAAACAGCCAAGCGGCGTGCAGGGCACCATCGCGGCGGCTCCGGTCGCCAGGCGGCCCGTATTGATGACGTGAAATCCATCGACATCCTTTTCCGGGTCGACCGCGTCGATGACAGCCTGTTCTTCGATATGATCGGGCAGGGGGAGTTGAACCAGAATGCCATGTACGGTGTCGTCGGCATTCAATGCCGCGATGAGTTCGAGCAAGGCCGCCTGGGTCGTATCCACCGAAAGCCGGTGTTCGAAGCTTTCCATACCGCAGGCACTGGTCTGCTTGCCCTTATTGCGGACGTAGACTTGGCTCGCCGGATCCTCGCCGACAAGCACGACCGCGAGGCCTGGCGTGACGCCGTGTTCTTGTTTTAAGGACGTGACCGCATCAGCGACGCGCGCCCGGAGGTTTTCGGCAAACGCCTTGCCATCGATGATGTTCCCGCTAGCCATGATGTTTCACCATCCATTCGTCGAGAGTTTGTTTGAGCCAATTGGGATCGCCTGAAATATGAACGACCTTCCGCCGATCCGTCACGCCGGACGTTAGGGTAATCGCTGATTTTGGCAGGCGCCATGTTTTTGCCAGCAATGCGACCATCGCGGCATTCGCTTTGCCGCGTTCCGGCGGCGCCGTGACACTGAGCCTAAGGGCGGCCGTGCCATCGGCTTGCTCCGCGATGCCGGTAATTCGGGCCGTCTTCGCTTTCGGTGTTAGCCGAATCGCCACGGTGGCGCCGTTATCTGTGTGCCGAAAGGGCGACGGCCTCACAGTCCGGTAAATTCTTGGAGCAGATTACGGGCGAAAAGAAGTAGTAATATCAAAACGATAGGGGATAGGTCGATGCCGCCCAGATTCGGCAGAAACCGCCGGATAGGACCGAGGGCGGGTTCCGTAACCCGGTATAAAAAATCGCCAATCGTGTACACGATACGGTTCTGTGTGTTGACGACATTGAACGCAACGAGCCAGCTCAAGACGGCGGATATGATTAAGCACCATATGTATAAATGAATAACGGTATCGATCAGCCAGACGAGTGATTGCATGGCAATTATTGTCCGTTGGTTGGAGACGGTTCGGCGGAGAAACTAACGCCAGTGGCAGGCGTTAAGCAACCCTTGGTGTATTTCCGGATCGTCGCGACGAATACTTGACAGGACCCAGCCGGACTCACATATTCCCGCCACTTCGAGCGAACCGGCATTTATCGGCTTCGCTGGTGGGGGCCGTAGCTCAGATGGGAGAGCGCCGCGTTCGCAATGCGGAGGTCAGGGGTTCGATTCCCCTCGGCTCCACCAATTTTTTCATAATATCGCGTTCGCCTTGGACCGGCTTGCCGGGCGTAACAAAAAGTCATTGTCTTAAGGCCGTTTTGGCCACGAATACGGATTCAATTGGGCGGAAGTTTGATTGCTGACCGTATTTAGTCGGAACCGGTATTTCGGCTTCCAAAAATATACAGAACCTAACGTCAGCGCTGGCTCGGTCAGGTTTATATATTCACCCCGAACGGACATTCGAACGCCGTATGTTTCCGGTCAATCATCGATCCGCCCAAAGTTTATTGGGAATTTCAGCTCGCATGTCGGCATGTTAATTTAGCCTTGATTGCATTCAATGTAGTGACCGGGAGATTTTACTTTTAAGATATTTTACTCAAGATTGATTTCAGTAGCTTTAAAACCTGCTGCATAATTAGTAGATAAGTCGCGAAAATTATTGAGCAAAACCATATATAAAGATCAATCGTAACCCAGCATATCGAAATCATCTTCAAATATCTTATGTACTAAAGTTTTTTCTTTATCCGTGGGGTTATAAAGATCACTATAGGTTTCTAGTGATTTTTCCGTTGAAATCAATTTTACACCAATCTCTGATAAATACTCATTGATGAATTCTCTCTCTTCAAACTTTAGCAATTCACTGACGATTATTTTTCCATCTAAAGAGGTTATGTAGTCAGTCTGTTTGTAATGAGTTGGAAAGAAATTACGATTCTCTTTTTCGCCTATAAAGTTTTTCGAAAGTTCTTCTAGAAAATCGGAAAATGTACCATTTTTGAAATTCAAACTGGCGTATTTTTTAGTATAAAGCCAAAGTGAAACGCTCCATGTGTACGGGTTCCTAACAACAGAAAATGTCCTAATATTCTGCCAAGTTTTATCACCCAATAAATCAATCATGTTGAATGCAGGTGTGTGTGCGGCCAGTAAAAGGCTAGTCGTTTTGGTGATACCGTCTTTGATTATAGAATCAGTTTTTCCAAACGGATACCCGAATTGGGTACCTAACAAATCTTTAATATGTGTCGAAGAGGTACGTGGTATATCTACATACCAAAAGTTTTGTTGAACTACTTCTCTAATTACTTTGTTTTGCTCGACGTTAATAATCCAAGCAAGATAATTTAGGTTATGATTTTTCCCTGCTTGTGCATTTTCTATCGCTGTCTGAAGGTAATTCATTTTTACTCTTCTTTCAGGTGTCACTCTTGCTTTCGTTTAGATTTTTTTAACTTATAAAATTTTAGAAAAATTGTACACCTTACTATTGTAGTGATCTTGTCTAAAGTATGCATTGATTGTGATAAGAAAGTGACGGCGTCGACGCTATTCTGATCTCTATGATCGAAAGGCTCGGGACGCATCCGTATGTTTTCAAATGGAGGATTGCTCCATCGTGCCACAGATGACCTTTATGCGAGGGCTCGCGATTTTTGAATAACACGGATCTCTCAATAGAGAATTTTGTATTCGTCCGGCCCAATGTTTTGCCTGACCGCCGGCCTCTTGATCTCGACCTTTCTCCCTTTCAGTCCACCAAAACTCCATTCGCAACTACTTCGAATTGTATTTCGACCCCGAATCAAGGGGGAATACGAGCGGCTGGTCGGGCATGTCGGGGAGTAATTTGCCCGCACGATGGTCGTTTTTTACTCCTTTGAGCCGCTGTTGGCATTAAAATGGCGGATATCCGCTCTAATTTGCGGTTTCTGCTGGTCAATGAGGATGCTGCTTCTCTATCGTCTGCGGGCCACTGTCGATAGGGAAGGTTTAGAAATATGGCGAAGAAACCCGCGAAGAAGCCCGCAAAGTCAAAAGCAAAAGCCGCGCCTGCGAAGAAGCCGGTCAAACGTTATAGAGCAACACCGGACGGCACTAGCGATCGCCAACATCTGATTGGTGTTATCCAAGCCGAAACCGGATGCACCGCGAAAGCCGCTAAGGAAACGATGGATGCCGTGCTTGGTACTGTTACGGCTTCGCTGAAGAAAAACAAAAAGGTCCAGCTTGTTGGATTTGGCTCGTTTGCGGTCGCGAAGCGTTCCGCTCGCAAAGGGCGTAACCCGCAAACCGGCGAAGCGATCCGCATCAAAGCGTCGAAATCGGTGCGGTTTAGGACAGGACAAGCACTTAAAAATTCGATCTAAGGTCAGCCGGCGATAGGTCGGTGAATACGCCGGATGAAGTGAACGTCTGGCCACGTTGAGTTTCGCGGCGGAGCGGATGGGTGTCGTGCCCTTGCGCTTCGCCGTAATTTTATGATGGAACGGTGACGGTTAAGCAGTCGAAACGCCCCATATCGTCGCAATATTCTCAGCCGATGCGAAATCCGTTATCGACTTCCGCCATTTCTATTGCGAGGCGGAAGTCGGTTTCGACATTCGCGTGAATACGGTAAAGCGGTTCGCCCTCTTTGACGGTGTAATTTTTCGATTTCAATAAATCAACGCCCGCGCCCTTATCCATAGGCGCGCCCGCTTGTCGTGCAATTCCTGAAATTTGATACGAGTCGATGGCCATCACGCGACCGTCCGCGCGCGCGCGGACTTCATGAAGCAGCACACCCGGCTGAACGGGTTGTTCCAACCTGCCTTGAAGGTCGATTATCCGGTTCAGGCGCTTCAGCGCCTCGCCATTTTCCAATAACTCGGTTGCTCGCTCTCCCCCACCATTTGGCTTCAAGTTTGGATCCCATTCCAGGATCGCCGCGGCGAAATCCAGCGCCTTTGCGCGCAAATCGGCAGGCGCATCCGCGTCGTTGCGCAAGACCTTAAACACATCGCGGACTTCCAGCGCGGGACCAATACCGCGGCCGACCGGATTCGAGGCATCAGTGATCCGCGCAACCACAGTCATGCCGATGCCCGCGCCGACCCTTTCGAACAAAGCCGCGAGAGTCTCTCCTGCCGATTTCGTGCTGACTTTTGTTCCGGGCCCAACCGGTATATCGATGATCGCATGCGTGGATCCCGCCGCGAGCTTTTTTGACAGGATGGATGTCACGGCTAGTGTCGCCGAATCGATTCCGAGCGGACGCGTGATCGAATTCATGACATCGTCAACCGGCGAATGACTCAGGCGGCCATTCCATGCGATGCATCCCCCGGCTTCCTCGACAACGTGACGAACCGCTTCCGGTGAAAGGTCGACATTGGCAACGCATTCCATCGCATCGGCCGTACCCGCCGCCGAGGTAATGGCGCGCGATGAAGTTTTAGGGATCAAGAGGCCGTGTGCGGCGACAATCGGGATGATGATCATGGAAATCCTGCTACCAGAGACACCGCCCATGGAATGTTTGTCGACGACCATATCGCGTGACCATGTGAAGCGGTGCGCATAGCTGGCCCGCGCCTGGGTTAGGGACTGTACTTCCTCAAGGGAAAGTCCTTTCGCCGCCGCGACAAGAAAGGCGGCGATTTCACGTTCGGTGTACCGGTACTCGACAATGTCGTTGATTACCGCGCGCATCTGATCGAGAGATAGCGCCATGCCGGAAATCTTGCTGCGCAACGCGGATAGGCTCTTCGGCGGTGGCGGGCGTTCCAGCAGGACATCCGCGCCTTCAGGTAGGCCCAACTGCTCGAGCGTATAATACGATAGCCCGATTTCGTCGCGGCCAATCATACGATCGTCGTCGAGCAGATTGACGCGTGCCTGGACACTGGCCGTCCCGGAGAAAATTTCGACCTTGTTGGGGCCAAGATAATCCGGCGCCGAATAGGCCGAACATTCCCGGTGAAGAAAACAAATGTTGTCCCGCCAGGTATCAATCGGCATTTGTCTGACTTTCAACACGCTTGGAACCGAATGCACAATTGCATCCACGAAACGTGTGATCCCGTCGCTTGGGCTGCCGTTGTTCTCGACAGTCAGTACCTCTACGCCCTTGGCGATGGTGGCCGGTTCACGTTCCATACGATTTCGAATGTCGGTTGGGTTCTCGCGACCACGCGCAGCGAGGCGTTCTTCTAATATCGCGACCGGCGCCGTTATTTCGACCACACGAATGTCGTCGTACTTTTCGGTGATTCCACTAATTGCGCCACGCGAGACATTGACCAATACATGGCGACCCGCATTGAGGTCGTATTCTACTGAATTTGGTAGGGCGTAGCGAAAGCCATGGGCCTGCCAGGACGCAAAAAATCTTCCGGCGGTCAGCCGAGTATCGAACTCGGCGTCGCTAACGGCCTCGTGCGCCTCACCGCCGGCATCGGCTGGCCGGGTAATTATGCGCCGAACGAAGGTGAACTTCACGTCATCGCGAAGCGCCTTGCGTGCGCCGTCAAGCAGGGTGTCCTTGCCGACGCCACTCGCACCGACGATAAGGTATAAGACACCTTTCATGCGCGTCTATTCCCTATCGCTGTTAGTCTTGTACTTCGTCGAGACCGATGTCGACCGCCGGTGCGGACTGCGTAATCTTCCCGGTGGAAATGAGGTCGACGCCGCTTTCAGCCTTGGCGCGAACCGTTTCCAGTGTTATGCCGCCCGATGCCTCCAATGTGATGCGCCCGGCGACGATGGTGACCGCCTTGCGCATTGTATCCGGTTCCATATTGTCGAGGAGCAGCGAGTCGGCACCGGCCTCGACGGCTTCGCGCACTTGGTCAAGCGTGTCGCATTCCACCTGTACCTTGGTCAGCGTGGGAACCTCCGCCTTGGCCCGCGCGATTGCTGCGGTGAGGCCACCGGCAACGGCGATATGATTGTCCTTGATCAGAACGCCGCTATCCAAGCCGAGACGATGGTTCCGGCCGCCGCCGCATCTTACCGCGTGTTTTTCAAGAGCCCTCAGGCCCGGTGTGGTCTTGCGTGTGTCAACAAGCTGCGCGCCCGTGCCTTCGATTTCCTTGACATATTGTGCCGTTGCCGTGGCCACGCCGGAAAGGTGCTGCAAGATGTTGAGCGCCGTCCGTTCCGCGGTGAGAATGCCACGTGCCTTGCCGCTTATCCGAAGCATGACCGTGCCGGCTTTCACATGATCGCCGTCCTTGACGCGCACATCGATCTCGCATTCCGGTTCGCAGCGCCGAAAGATAGCGGTCGCCACGTCGACACCGGCGATAACGATATCTTCCCGCGCATTGACATCGAACGCGGCGGTCGCGTCCGCGTCGATCATGATCGTCGATGTCAAGTCGACAAAGCCGACATCTTCGCGAAGAAAGGGGACGATAAGTTCGTCGATTAATCGAGGGTCGATCATGGCCTAATCCTTAGAACGGTTTCGTGAATAAATCTTGGCGAAATGATGCGTGGACGTTTCGGCATTTCTATCTGGACAGTTGTCTTTCATGTGCTCGCCTCTGAAGTATTCACTTGGTGACTTTGGGTTTGAGCACTTATGGCGCCCCGTTCGATGACATAGGACTTATCGAGCAGTCCGGCGACGTGAACGTCATTTGATTCGGCGATAAAAACCGAAACGCCCTCTGATTTTAGGGTGGTCAGAATTTCGCCCATGCGGTGCGCCAATACCGGGGCGATACCCTCGGTCAGCTCATCGAGCAATAACAAACGTTCGCCGACCATCAGGGCGCGGCCCAACGCGACGAGTTTTTGTTGCCCGCCCGACAGTGATGTCGCGGGACGAGATTGAAACGCCTTACATTCAGGGATAATGCGGTAGATCCAATTGAGACGGTTTTGAAAGTCGGAAATTCCGGTAGACCAAACGGGGATCAGGATGTTTTGCTCCGCGGATAATTCAGGCACCAAACGGCGGTCTTCCGGCATATAGCCGATACCTAGATGGGCCCGGCGATGGCCAGCAATATTAGTTAATTCGGCCTGATCGAATGTTATCGTACCGGCCTTCGCCTTCAGGAGACCCATGATTGATCGCATGAGCGTGGTTTTACCCGCGCCATTCCTACCGATCAGCCCGATCATTTTCCCACTTTCCAGGACCAGATCGATCTTGCGTAGTATCGGAATCGATTCGATATCGACATCAAGGTTTTCAATGGTCAGCATGTGAGCCCGCTTCCCTGACTTCGAGGGGGTATTCTTCGCCGATCACGAATTCGCGGACTCTGGAATCAATCAACGCCTCTTCCGGCGGTTTATCGCAAATGACTTCGCCCTGATAGAAAGCGACGACGCGGCTGACATAGCGTTCGACGATTTCCATATCGTGTTCGATGAACAGAACCGTCACCTGGTCGGCCTTTAAGGCGCCCATGATGATGTCCATGATGTTGAACTTTTCTTCCGCGCTGACGCCGCTCGTTGGCTCATCAAGCAGCAGAATGCGTGGTTTGGACACCATTGCCATGGCGATATCCAAAAGCTTGCGTACCCCTTGTGGCAAAGTGCTCGCTTCGCTGTCGTGGTATTGGTCGATTTGGTAGCGCACCAGCGTTTCCTCGCAGCGGCGAGTCAGATCCGGTCTTTGGATCGGCCGCAACGCGTTGAAACCGCGGCTATCGGTAATTGCCAAAGCGGTTAGCAAATTGTCGTACACCGTCATGGAGGTGAAGACTTGACTGACTTGAAAGGAACGTGAAATTCCGGTTTGCGTAACGAGGCGGGGCGGTTTGCCGGTGATGTCACGGCCCTCGAAGCGGATCGTGCCGCTGCTGGGCTTCAGGTAACCGGTCACCATATTGACGAAGGTCGTTTTTCCGGCGCCGTTCGCGCCGATGATGCCAATGACCTCGCCCGTTGAAACATCGATATTGATATCCTTGGCGGCGACCACCGCGCCGAAGGTTTTTTGCAGGTCGATGACCTGGAGAATTGGATCGCCGCTCATTTATCGGCTTTCAGTGCGCGTGCGAAGAGTGACCAGATGCCGCCGGGCAGGAAAAATATGACGGCTAGCAGTGTTCCGCCGACAATCATTTGCCAGGCATGCGGTACCAGCTCAAACGCATAGGTCCGCAACAATTCGAATATGAGAGAACCGATAAAGGGGGCGGCGACGCTCCCCGGGCCGGAAAGAATTGTTACGAATACCAACTCTCCGGAAGCGGTCCAATTGACCATCGAATCCGGATCGACTTGACCCAAGGCCATGGCGGTCAAGGCGCCGGCGGCACCGGTCAGGACCGCGGACATTACGTATTTTATGTGAATGGCTCGCGCCACCGAATAGCCCAAATACTCGACGCGGATCTCATTGTCTCGTACCGCCGTCGTTAACCGGCCCAAGGTTGAGCGGAGATATCCCTGTACAAGGACCGCGGCCAACCAGCCAAAGACGCAAATCAACACGAATAGCGGATATTTACCTTCCGGTGCGGCGCTCAGGAATGTCGGTGGCGATACGGTGAAGCCATCGGTGGAGCCCAGTGCTTCGGTTTTGACGAGAATGCCGTACAGCACCATCGAAAATGCGAGGCTGAGCATGGCAAAAAATATATCGCGGTAATTGCGCAGGATAAAACCCAATAGGGTCCCTACACCGCCGGTCACCAACATGGCCACGCCGAGCCGCACGAATGCGTCGCTGATGCCGAGGTTTATATCCAGCAAGGCGACTGCATAGGCGCCGAGACCGAAATACAACGCATGGCCGAACGACACCAAGCCGGTTCGCCAGAGCACGAGCAGCCCGAGGATTGCCAAGGCTCGCGCAAAACCAAACATCATTTGGTTCATGAGCCAATCGGGAATGAAATAGCCACCAATGGCGCAAACAGCCAACGCAACGGTCAGACCCGGTATGGTGCGATCCCGCGACATGTCTCAGATCTTCCTCGGTTTAGCGGGGGCAAACAGTCCCTCCGGACGGAAAACAAGGACAACCGCCATGATCGCGAAAACCACAAAGAGCTCGACTTCTGGCAATTCATGGACGGCAACGGCGCGCATCAGGCCAACGACGATGGAGCCGATAAGGGCGCCCGGGATCGATCCCATGCCGCCAATGACCACGACGGCGAATGAAAGAACGATGACGTCGACGCCGAAGCCAGGTGTTACGGAAACCGTTGGCGCGATATAAGCGCCGCCAAGCGCCCCCAAAACCGCACCGATTATGAATGTTACGACGTAGACTCTGGTCACGTTGATGCCCATCGCCTCGCTCATCTCTCGATCGTAAATGACGGCGGTCAAAAGCTTGCCCCAATTAGTGCGATTAAGACCGTACCAGCACAACACCGCCACCAATGCGGCAACGCCAATCAAGGTCAATCCGTATACATCGCGCGTGATGCCGCCGATTTCCACGCTTTCCAGCAAGGCCATCGGCTGATAGGCGAAATAGGGATTGACCCCGAATACGAGCAGGATCAAGTCTTCGAGAACGAGGAAAAGTCCGAACGTTGCGAGTACGATGAGTACTTCGTCGCGCTCGTACATGCGGCGCAATAGGCCTCTTTCAATCAGATATCCGAGCACCGTGCCAACCGCGATGGCGGACACAAGAATGATCACGAAACCGAAAGCGTCCGGCCAACCCATTTCGGAAAATTGGCCGATAAAGAATGCCGCCGTGTAGGCGCCCCAGGTATAGAAGCTGGCGTGCGTTACGTTCAAAATTTTCATCACGCCGAAAGTGATCGTCAGGCCCACGGACACGATGAAAAGATAGGACGAATATTGCAGTCCATCGAGGATGATGGTGATCAGCGTCTCCATACTCTGATCTTGTCCTTAAGTTGCTTAAACGAAATCGGGGGGCTTTGGACGCGTTCGTGATATTTGAAGGATCGAGGGAGGCGACATTTTACGCTTCCGTCGATCCTTCATAGAGCTGTTAGCACTTCGCTCCCTTCATGCCGCCCTTAATCCAGTCGACGCTGGTGACCCCTTGCGGTGGCATAACGCATTCGGCGGGAAAGAATTTTACATCGGTAATGCCGGGCTCGCCATTTTCATTGTCATATTTGGTGATGCCGTAACCGTTTTCGGTAATCGCCTGGTGGCCATCGCCTAGCGCCATCTTCACGGTTGTGGAAAAACTTTCGAACTCCATGCCGGTGAAGGCCTTAATGACCTGTTCTTGCGTCGGGAAACCGCCTGCCGCCTTCGCCGCTTTGTCATAGGCGATCTTGGTTGCCAGAACGGCTTGGCCGTACTGATAGGATGGACCAGGAGGATATGTTCCATAGCGGTTCTTGTAAGTGTTCACGAACCATTCGTTCAGCGCCGTCTTTCGGTCGCGAACGAGAATGCCATAGGGGCCACGCGCGCCGAGCACCAAACCATTGGGCATTTTTTTACCCAAACGGTAGGCGGCGGTACCGCCAACGGTGAACACAACCTTCTTTTTCTTGAACAGACCACGTGCCGCGCCTTGGAAGATAAACGCTTCCAGATCACCGCCCCAGAAGCTGGAATGAATAAGTTTCGATTTATCCAACGACAGCGCGGAAATTTCCGTGCCGTACTGTCCGGCGAAGATTTTTGGAAATTGCAGTTTCTTTGACGCTTTGGCCGATGATTTCAAATGTTGCACCGATAGGTCGAAGTCACGCCAGGAATCCTGACCCCAGGCATAGTTTTGATTGATGCCGGTATAGCTGTCCACGCTGGGCATCAAGGAGGTCACATAATGTGCCGCCGCGACATTGTCGGCCGTGGCATGCGCCATCGTACGGAAAATATATTTGCGTGATTTTTCCTCGAACACGCGCGGCGTGCCGCAGGTGGCGAGCACCGTCAGGGTTTTCAATTCCTCGATAACCGGCGCCAACGCGACGCAAGAGCCCGACGATATGTAACCGATTACCACGTCCATGCCACGTTTCTGCACCAAATTGCGGTACTCCGCGACTTGCTTGGTGGAGCCACCGGATTCGTCGACAAAATCGACGCTTGCGGTAGCGCCGGCAAAACCCTTGCTATTGTAAGGGGCTGGCAGCTTGCCGGTATTAATGGCGTCGATCACGATTTCCGCGCCGTTGCGCGCCGGTACCCCAAACGGACCGGCGGCGCCACCTGATAGGAATGCCGGCACGGCGATTTTGATGTTGTCTTTGGCGTGAACGCTGGACGCTGAAAATGCCATTGCCGACAGCGTTGCCGCTACCAGAGCCACCCCAAGGCGGCTAGAAGGTTTGCGTTTTCTCATGATGATCTCCCAGTCAATCTAATTGAACGGACGTCGATTGGTATTCGTTAGCCGGCATCGAACCCGCTTACAGCGTAATTCGAAATTACCGCGCCTTAATACTCTTGTTACGCGATGTGTAAATAGCTGCTGTAGTCTATTCCTTGTTGCGGGTAGGAAGGGCGGAAATGTTGCCGATGAGGCGAATTTGGTCTCGGAGCCTCAACATCGCGCCTGATATCAGGTTTCGGCCGACCATTGATCGTGCCGATACGGCCCCACGATTGAGCGCGATGGAAATTGCCGCTGGGGACAGGTCTCCGACACTGGCGGTTACGAGCCTCTCACCAAGGTCACTATCGGGATCTAGCGATGTCGCCGGTACGCGTTTGATGGCGGAATGATCGAGGTTGACCGCGTTGCAAATTAAGGTCGCGGCGACATCGGCCACCGCCGCGTTTCGCGCCAAAACCGCAACGGAGTCGGCTATGCCCAGGGAGAAACTTCGACCTTCCGCGCCGCTGGTCGCAACGCCGCCAACGTGATCGTTGCTGGTCAGGGTGACAAACCCGTCGGGTTTGGTCACGGAAAGGCGGGACATCGCACCAATTGTGAATTCCTGGTTTGCCGTAAGATAAATCGCGATATCACCACCATTGTTGACGTAGGCCTTGGACAGGCCGGGCGTTTTCGTCATGGCGGCGAGAATTTCGTCGGCGACGGCACCGGCGACAGCAGCCATTGGCGTCACGAAGGTCGCACGGTGTGGTCGTGTCGCGGAAAGCATACGCCGCGCCACCGGGTGATGGAGTATGGGTCCAAAATCAGTGACAGATGAACGTAGCGCGGGCAATTCCCCGGCCAGCGCCGAGAGCAAGCCATCGAACCGGTGCGCTGCCTTGGCGAAGGCGGTGTGTACCGACACCGCATCCCCTTCCGCAGCAATGACCAGGTCGATCGGACCTTCGTTAAGGTGCAGTCGCCCGTCGGGCAACATTGTGCCTTGGTGACGTGATGTTTTTCGAACCATAGGCCTTGCAAAAACCGTCATCTATCAGTCCGCCACCAGTTTGCGTAAGGGCCAGGGGTTGTCAGCCTGCCATGCTTCGCGGCGTGCGCTGTCCTTGAACTCGGTCGCGACCGCGTCAAGCGGCGTGATGGCTTGGACATGGCCGCCGAGACCAGCGAAGTTTTCGCGTGACAGTGTGAATTCGATCGGTGCGACAATTGCCGGTGTCGGAACATAGCCAAACGCGTGGTCCGGCATCTTGGTAACATCGACCATCACCGTAATGCCGCCGCCAGGCCAAACGTAAGTAGGTGCACCGCCAAGCGTGACTTGGGTAAGGCGGTCACGGACCGAGCGCGTCAGATGTACCGGGTTTTCCGTCACGCCCGCGCGAAGCGAGCCCCCGGCGCCAGCCATGAACAGCACGGTTGCGAGAGAGGGTTCGCAATTCTCGCCGATTCGTTCAACGACGAGGCTCAAAGGATCGGGCATCTCCTTCTCCACGGGCTTCAAGGCATCGTCGAGCTCGCAATACAACGAGTCCTCGCCAGTCGTGCTCGTCATTAAAAGACGCATACCGGGCCAGGCGACCGTCGGATCGAATTTCTCAATGATACTCAACGGATCGGTAATATCGGTGCCGCCCCATCCATGGCCAGGTTGCGCCACTTGAAAATAACGCCCCGCGGTCGACTTCCTACCCCGGACCCGAATGCCCGAGGGTGCCATGTCGAGGACCTTGCCGGCCTGGTGTTCCGATAGAACGCCGGTAATATGATCGTCTACAACGACGACCTCATCGGCATGTCCGTGCCATTGTTGCGCGAAAATACCGATTGTCGCCGATCCGCAACCGACGCGCATGCGCTGCTCTTCGATGTGATCGATTATCGGCGCCTTACCAGCCTCGATGACGAGTTTCGAACCATCTTCTATTTCGAGCTCAACCGGCTCCTTGTTGCAAAGCGCGAGCATGGTGGCACATGTAACCGAACCTTCCTTCTTGCTGCCGCCGGTAAGATGGCGCACGCCGCCGAGAGACAGCATCTGCGAACCGTATTCCGCTGTCGTGATGTGGCCGACATGCTCGCCCTTGGCGCGGACCGCCGCGGTCTCACTACCTATATGGCGATCGGTATCGATCTTTACCTTCACGCCGCAGTAACTGAAGATGGCTTCCGATACGACGGTAACGGTATCAACGCCATCGAACTCGCTCGAAACGATGAAAGGGGCGGGCTTGTAGTCGGGATAGGTGGTTCCGGCACCGATTCCGGTAACGAAAATATCTTTACCGGCAATCGGATTGCCATTCCATTCCTCTTCCGTTTCGAGGAACGGCACCATGGCGCCGCCTTCGCGCAGGGTTCTGTCGGCTAAAACCAGTGGGTCGGTGCGGATTAGTTTTCCATCTTCGTTGGCATAGCGCGCGCAGGCACCGGCGCGGCCGGGCCGGATACGGCATAGGACGGGACAGGCGTCACAACGGATGATGCCATCCTTGCCTTCGCGCGCGCCGAACAGTTCGGTACGGTCAACGCCGGACGTCGGCACGCTGATCGATGGGTCTTCTGATTGCTTCGTCATCGCGTTCTCCTTGGCTCACGCGTCATGCGACTTCAATGCTTCGAGGAGGCGGTGGGGCAGGAGTGGCACTCGGGTCACCTTGACCCCGGTTGCGTGCCGGATTGCCCCAAATATTGCGGGTGGAGTTGGAATTAGTGCCGGTTCGCCGATACCCTTAGCGCCATAAGGGCCAAGCGGTTCCTCGTCCTCGATCAGAAGCACATCGATTTCAGGTATATCGCCGAAGGTTGGAATAAGATAATCATGGAGATTCTCGGTTCGGCCCGGAATATATTCTTCCATCAAGGCGAGGCCGATACCCTGCGCGATACCGCCGTGAATTTGCCCTTCGACCAGACTTGGATTAATTGCGCGTCCAACGTCGTGAGCGGCGATAATACGGTGTAAGTGGACAGTCCCCAATTCCATGTCGACCTCCAGGTCGGCAATTTGCGCGGCGAAGCCGAAGGTCGCGTAGGGATTGCCTTGACCATTCTCGTCCAATGGCGTCGTGGGCGGATCGAACCGGCCCTTGCCAGTTAGAACGGTGCCATGCTCGTCGATCGCCGGGAGGTCCGTAAGGTCGATCGTTGTTTCGTGCCCAGTATCCCGCACCCGTAGTGTAGAACCGTGCCGCGCTATATTTGCATCTTCGCCGGCATTTGCCAGACGTAGAATTTGTGACCTCAAATCGCGGCCAGCCAGATAGGCGGCTTTACCCGTCACGAAAGTCTGCCGCGATGCCGAGGTCTTGCCCGCGTCGGGCGTACGGTCGGTATCGCCATGTACCAAGTCGAACTCGCTAGGCGGCAGGCCCAGCGCTTCGGCGCAAATTTGCAGTATGACCGTGTAGGAGCCCTGACCAATATCGACGGCGCCGTTGAAAAGAGTGACCCGACCACTGTTCGAGACACTGATCCGAATTTCGGATGGGTTCGACATGGAGGTGTTGCCGCAGCCATACCACATGCAGCCGATTCCGACACCACGTCGACGGGAGCCACCGTGGTTTTCGTTTTGGCGTGCTGCTTCCGCTCTGGACTTGTTCCAATGGGGTTGCAAGGCATCTAGGCATTTCACGAGACCGACGCTTGCTTCGAGTTTTTGGCCGGTCGCGGTGGGCAGGCCCGCGCGAATCGCATTGCGGTAACGGAACTCAAAGGGGTCGATTCCCAACTCTAGCGCAAGGTCATCATAGAGCTGTTCTTGGAGGATCGCGGCTTGCGGTACGCCGAACCCGCGAAACGCACCCGCGGGCGGTTCATTGGTATAGATGGAACGTGTTTGGATTTGCACGTTGGGTACGAAATAGGGTCCGCTGCCATGCACCGGCACGCGGTCCGCGACAGTTGGTCCCCAAGACGCGTAGGCGCCGGTATTGAAATCCGCCGTCATCTCGATCGCCAGCAATTTCCCCTCCTGGTCGGCGGCGGCCCGGGCTTGAATCGTTGCCGGATGGCGCTTCGTGCTGGATGCCATCGACTCAACTCGGGTGTAGATACAGCGTACTGGTTTCTGGAGTCGCCAGGCGGCGATGGCTAGTAGGGGTTGGAGCGATACATCGAGTTTGCCGCCAAAACCGCCACCGCACGCCGATGGAATGATTCGTACCGCATCCTTCCCGACGCCAAGAACACGTGCGCACTCGTCAAGGTCCATGTAGGGCGCTTGGGTACAGGCGGTGATTTCGATTCGATTGCCGACGCGTTTTGCGAAGCCCGCTTCCGGTTCGATATAGGCATGTTCAACGAATGCGGTTTGAATCTGCCCTTCGGAAATCGCGGCGGCAGCCGTGAAACCGGCATCGATATTTCCTTTCCGGAGTCCGCCTTCAACTAGAATATTATCTGGGTGCGAGATGTGGACCGCCGGTGCCTCCGTGGCGGTGGCGGCGGTAACACCGGTAACAGGGTCCTCGACCCGCCATTTGATCGGCAATGCGTCGAACTGGATCGCTTCGACAGCAGTGCGTTTCCCGACGAGGGCTAGAACGACTTCACCGCGATAGCGAACCGCGCCGTCGGCGAAGACAGGCTGATCCTTGAGATCGGGATAAACGCCAAAACTGTTCTCACCGGGCACGTCGGCCGCTGTAAGAACTGCCTCGAGGCCGGGATGGGCGGTACAAAAAGCGTCGAGATTACCCAGTTTGAACACCGCGCGCGCATGGGGTGAGCGAACCGGACGCAGCCAAAGCGCATCGCTTGGCGCCCCGTCAGCACCGAACAGGTCTTGCCCCGTCACCTTGGCGTTCCCGTCGACACGAGGATGTGGCGTGCCGACTGTTTCTGAAGTAGGAGAATCTGCGACCGGCGGTGCCAGAAATTGGTGAGCATCGACGACTGCGTCTACTATTTTTATGTAACCCGTGCAGCGACAGAGGACGCCGCCAAGCGCATCCTCGACCATTGCCTTGCTCGGCATCGCGTCTTTGGCCAATAGCTCGGTTGCCGCTATGAGCATGCCGGGGGTGCAGATTCCGCATTGCGCGGCACCATGATGTAGAAAGGATCGTTGCAATGCCGCTAGATTGTCTGATGAACCCAGCCCTTCGACCGTAACTATTTCCGTGCCGTCTATTTGTCCAAGGGGGATCATGCAGGCGCATACTTGCCGACCGTCTAGAAGCACGGTGCAAGCGCCGCAATCGCCCGCGTCACAACCGATCTTTGTTCCGATGAGCCCGAATTCGTCACGCAATATGGTCGCGAGACGCTGAAATGGATCGCCGACATGCGATTCAATGTTCCCATTCACCGTAAAAGTGATTGTCGGTGTGCCTGCCACGCTGGTCACGAGGCGACCCTTTCGGAAGGAGATAGAATTCCAAGCGCTCTTTGGATCAGAACGAGCGCCGCCGACCGGCGATACGCCGCACTGCCACGAACGTCGTCTATCGGCATGAGCGGCGATAGCATGTCATCGGTAACCAATTCGTTCGTCAGTTCATCGAGGGACCTTCCGATCAGCGCCGATTCCAGTACGGATAGTCGCTGTGCGACCGCCGAGCAGGCACCAACGGCGATACGCGCGCATGTGATGTGGTTTGCCTCGTCGGTTTCGATCAGCGCCGCGACCATGGCGATCGATACGACGAGGTATCGTCTGGCGCCCAGCTTTAAGAATGTCGATTGGGCATGTTCTTTATGCTTGGGTACGACGATTGCGGTTACCATCTCGGCCGCCCCATGTGCCGTTTCACGGTTTCCGAGAATGTATTCGGATAAGGGTAGCGTTCGGCACCCGGTGGCGGCCTTGATTTCGACGGCCGCATCAAGAGCGAGCAGTGCCGGAACACCGTCCGCCGCAGGAGAGGCGTTGCAAATATTCCCCACAAGCGTGCCCCGGTTTTGAATCTGCCTGCCGCCGACTTCGCGCCCCGCTTGCTGAAGGCAGTTAAAGTAGGCCGGCAAGTCGGCTTCAATCATCCGCGTCCAGGTTACCTGGCTTCCGACCCGATAGGCGTCTTGCGTCTCCTCGATCGAGTTCAATTCCTCTATCGCGGAAATGTCCAAGATACGCTCCGGTGCCGGTCCTCCCCATGCGAAGGCCGCCGCCGATGCGGGGTAGATATCGGTGCCGCCGGCGAGGATGTCCCATGACCCCCCGGATAAGAGGCCGAGCGCGGCATCGAGAGTTTGGGGGCGTTCATAGATCTGCGCCATCATGAAAGCTTCCGCAATAACCCAAGAAGCGTGCTTTGTTCGCCACGGCTCAAAGGCGCCAGCGTGTGGCGTGTAATTCGTGTCGCGATCGGTAGGACTTCCGTAAGCAGTCGTTCTCCCCGTGAAGATAAGCGCCATAAGCTACGGCGGCCGTCATTTGGGTCGGGATGTGCAGCGATAAGCTTTCGGTCCCCAAGGCGTTTGACCACGCCCAGAATCGTCGCGGGGTCCATCGCCGTGAGGCGGCCAAGCCGATTTTGCGAAACTTCCTTCTCATCACCGATTTTAACCAGGGCGGCGAACTGAGTTGGCGTTAGTTTCTGGTCACTTAGGCTTTCAAAGAAGATCGATGTGTGTCGTTGATTGGCTCGCCGCAGCAAGTGGCCGATCTGATCCTCAAGCGCGTAATCGGAGGCGAACCGATGCGCTGTTTCGGGTTTCTCCTGACGAACAAGGTTTCGTTGTGACGCCATCTGACTAACGCGCGGTTTGTGCATTGCCGGCCTTGCGCAGTGTTTTTGTCGCCGGTTCATCGACGCCGGAGAGGTTGTGTAAAATTTCGACCCTAAAAAGGTCGCGGGCCTGTTCGATTGAGTAGTACTCAAGGCGGACATCGGTGAGTACCCGTTCGGGAGCCCGCGCCAGAGGATCACCGTACCCGCCGCCGCCGGGCGTGCCGACCGCAACAACGTCGCCGACGCCAATTGGGATATCCTGATCCTTTGAAAGGTGCTTCGGCACATAAGCGTCGCCGTTTCTGTATACGGTGACGGTGTTGACGGCGCCGTCGTGACCACCGCGCGCGCCTTGGGGGCCGACACGCCCGTGATCCATCACAAAGGAGGCCTGTGCCTCGCCACGCTGGAGCTTGACCTTGTAGTTTATGCCGAACCCGCCTCGTCTTTCTCCCGCACCACCGGAACCTTCTCGTAGCGCATATTCCTCGAACAGAATGGGATATATCTGCTCCAACACTTCAATTGGTTGCGTTTTAGAAATGCCGATCGTCGAGCACCCATTGGTGAGGCCGTCCTGCCGGATGTTCCCACCGTAACCGCCACCACTTAACTGATACATGACATAGGGTCGGTTCTTCTCGGGATCGAAACCGCCAAGCGCGAAATTTCCGCTCGATCCCGCTGGGGCGGCGGTAACGATATCGGGCAGCGGTCCGACAAGTGCGGCGAATACGGCTTCGGCGATACGTTGGGAGACTTCCGCGGCACAACCCGACACGGGACGGGGGTATTTTGCGTATAGGAAAGTGCCTTCGGGTTCCTTGATGTGTAGAGGTTCGAAGGTTCCGGCGTTGATGGGGACATCTGGAAAAATATGCTTGATCGCGAGATAGACCGAAGAATAGGTGGTCGCGATGACACTGTTCATGGGGCCGCGGCAAGGCGGGCTCGATCCCGCGAAGTCGAAATAGAGATCGTCACCCTTCTTTTCGATTGCCAGCGCGATTTTGAGCGGTTCGTCGATGACTCCATCGGAATCGACCCAAGCTTCGCTACGATAGGTGCCTGTTGGAATTTTAGCGATCTTGGCGCGCATTTGCCGCGCCGCGCGCTGCCGCCATTCGCCGATTGCCGCTTTCACCGTCTTGACGCCGTACCGATCAAGCAGCTTCGTTAACTGTCTCGCGCCAACATTGAGAGCGGCAATCTGCGCCTTGATGTCGCCAATTCTTTGATCGGCGATGCGAATGTTGGAACAAATAATAGCATAAATTTCCGGGTCCATTTGCCCGCGTTTGACGAGCTTTACCGGTGGGAGGCGAAGGCCTTCCTGCTCGACGGCGGTGGCGTTCGCGGAAAATCCGCCAGGGACCGCGCCGCCAATGTCGGGCCAATGGCCGGTATTGGAAAGCCAGGAAAATAATTCGCCATCATGGAAGAACGGCATCGCGAACCGGACATCCATCAGGTGGGTGCCACCAAGATAAGGGTCGTTGACGATGTAGATGTCGCCTTCCTCCGGTGGCAACGCTTTGCCTTCGCGAATGAAGTCGATCAAGGTCATCGTCGAAAATTGCATGGTGCCGACGAATACCGGTAATCCGCCTTCGCCCTGGGCGATCAAGGCACCGGTTTCGCCGTCATAGATGCCGTCCGACCGGTCATCCGCCTCGGCGATAACCGGGGAGAACGCAGAACGCGAGAATGTCAGGTCCATTTCGTCGCAGACCTGCTGGAGGCCCGCTTGAATGACGCCCAACGTGATGGGATCGAGTTCATTCATGACGCCGCCTTCACATGAATTAGGAGATTGCCATCGGTATCCGAGTCCACCTTGTTGTCCGGCTCGACGACGACCGTTGTGTCCATCTGCTCGATAATCGCGGGTCCCTCGAAGGATTTGCCGATAGGGAGAAGGTCGCGGCTATAAATAGTGGTATCGTGCCATTCCCCGTCGAACCAGACGGGACGCGTGGCAATTCGCGCATCCTCGACATTCCTTGACCGGTTTGCGGGATCGACAAGCAATCCGAGATCGACCTCCGGACGACGCCCTATTACGGATGTTTTCAGGTTAACGAGGTTCGCGCGAATTTCCGGAAGGTCGACTTGAAAACGCTCGAAATAGGCTGTTTCAAAAATATTCTGCAGCTCTTCCCGGGTGGTTTCAGCCGAAGTAAGCGAGACATTAATTAGGTGAGTTTGACCGATGAACTGCATGTCCGCGCCATGCAGGATGCGGAGTCCTTCGGTGTCGATTGTTTCGTCTTGTATCAGGCGTTGGCCCTCCGCAACCTGCTCATTTAACGTGTCGTGGACAGCGTCCATATCGACTTGATCGAGTGGCTGATTGACCGTGCGTACGAAGTCATGCCGTAGGTCAGCGACAACGCAGCCCAGCGCATTCGTGATACCGGGCCGGGCGGGAACGAGAACGCGTGGTATGCCAAGTTCGCGGGCCAGCGCGACGGCATGAAGCGGCCCCGCGCCACCGAACGCGAATAAGGTGAAGTCTCGTGGGTCGTGGCCCTTTGCCAGAGATACCAATCGGACCGCACCCGCCATTCGGTCATTTGCGACCCGGATTATCGCGCCCGCCGCTTGTTCCGAATTGAGACCGAGCGGCGACCCAATTCGTTGATCTAAAAGCGCTCGAATTTTGTCGAGAGGCGGTGCATTCTCCGCCGACAAAAGTCCATCGGGGTTAAGACGGCCAAGAATGAGATTGGCGTCCGTGATTGTTGGCTCGACGCCACCCCGGCCATAGCAAATTGGCCCCGGTTCCGCCCCGGCACTGCGCGGGCCGACCTTGAGCAGGCCCGCATCGTTTACATAGGCGATCGAGCCACCGCCGGAACCAATCGACCGGACGTCGACCATCGGTACATGTATCGGCATCGCGTATTCGAGTTCGAGCTCGTTGCTGACCGCGGGAATGGCATTGAGTACAAGGGCGACATCGGTCGACGTACCGCCCATATCGTAGGTGATTAAGTTATTGAAGCCACCTCGTTTGGCTGTATAGGCCGCGGCCATGACACCGGAAGCCGGACCCGACATGACGGTTTTCGCCGATTCCCGGTCGACGAGCGGCGCCGAAACCATGCCACCATTGCCGTTCATGACTAGAAAATCACGCCGGAACCCGCGCCCCTTCAACTCGTTTTGCAGGCGATCGAGATAGCGGTGCAATATGGGGCGGACGGATGCATTGACCGCCGCGGTGACGCCCCGTTCATATTCACGGTATTCGGAAAGCAGTTCATGGCCGGCGGTAATGTACTCATTTGGCCAAATATCCCGAAGGATCGCGACGGCGCGGCGTTCATGGTCCGGATTGGCGTAAGCGTGCAAAAAATGTACGACCACGGATTCACAGCCGGCATCAAGTAGCTTTCGCGCCGCGGCACGCACGTCGTCTTCCTCAAGCGGTATTACGATATTACCGGCCGCGTCCAAACGTTCACGCACTTCAAGACGAAGGTTGCGTGGGATGAGCGGCTGAAATTCTCCATACATGCCGTAGGCTTGCGGGCGCGTTCGGCGTCCGACTTCGATGATGTCGCGAAACCCACGTGTCGTGATCATCCCGGTAACCGCCAAGCGGCGCTCGAGGACCGCATTTGTCGTCGTCGTCGTGCCGTGGATGATTGCATCGATCGCCGAGATATCGACGTTTGTTTCCTCTAACGCGTTAAGGACGCCAAATGCTTGGTTCTCCAAGGTGGACGGAGTCTTTACGACACGGACACCGCCATTGGGACGAGAATCGAGCAGAAGCAGATCGGTGAAAGTGCCCCCAACGTCGACGCCGACGATTACGTTGGCATCGGATTTAGCCGTTTGTGGAACCGGTGCCATGGAGTCCTTGGCCGATGAAATTCATTTGTATACGAACAAATTATTTTATTGCGAGATAATTTGCAAGCCCGCCCGTATTACAATCGGCCAAGTCGGAGTGCCGGAAACAATTGGTTATCGTTGTCGCGGCCTCAGGACCATTCGTACAACGACGTAGGTCGCCATCGCCGCGGCCAGGTGCTTTAAGCTGTGGCCGCTTACCGTTTCACCAAGTAGCGCGTAAATTTGGTTGTCGAAATGTTCGAGTAATTTCGCGGCGGCATACCAGACGATAATCCAGGCCAGGTGCCTGCCGCTGGTGTGATTTGCCTTGGGAAATAACCAGCAAATCATGGGGAGCGCGATCACCGGATAAAATTGCACGAGGCCGTAGAAGCGCAAATCGCCCTGACCTTGACCTTCGGTCCAATCCCAGTAGAGCAGGCTGGCTATTCCCAGAATAATCAACAGGGGCATTAGCCAATTTATTCCAACGGCCTTGTCGACCCGGTCGGCGATGAAGGCCGAAAATAACGCCATGAACGCGATCGTCATGGGTAGGCGATCCCAAAAAAGACGGTCGTTGTTGGGCGCCAAGTGATAGTAGCCCGAACCGACGGCGACGAAGCAGACGCCTAAAAAGAACACAATGAACGGAAAGGCTTCGCTTGCGTCGGGAAAGATTGCCCGGCCCCTTCGGCCCAGGATGCCGAGGAGGCCCAAGATGCCGACAACCGCGAAGCCAGCGTTGGACACGACATCGCCAAAATTCGGGATGCCAAGGTACCGACCCGTATCGGAGAAATTATGATAAATCGGGTCCTGCGCGATCGGCGGCAGGAAGGCGAGGCCAACAAGTGTCGCCGCGAACATGCCGATGAGGATGAAAATCCGTCCCTTGAAGGTTAATCGTCGCACCTGTGCGTTCCTTTAACGGTTTCCTAAGCCACGATCGATTGGAGCATCGCTTCCGTACCGACATAGTCGATTTTCCCAGTCCCCAAAACCGGGATTTCCGTGACCGGTTGTACCGTCCTCGGCACCGCGAGTTCGGAAATGCCGTTTACTTTCGCGTGCTCCGATAATGCCGCCCGGGAAGCGTCGGGATTGCCGGTCAATAAGACGATCTGTTCTCCCTTGCGGTCGTCCGGGATGCTAAGGGCGGCATGCATATGGTCGGGCCAGACGGCGGCGGCCAAAGCCTCGACGGCGGTTAGGGAAACCATCTCACCCGCAATTTTCGCGAACCGTTTCGCGCGTCCCTGGATAGTGATGAAACCTTCATCGTCGATCGTGACGATATCGCCGGTGTCGTAGCGGCTGTCTTGTGTCGCTTCAAGAACAGCTGGGTTTTCGGCGCGGAGGTAGCCTTGCATGATGTTTGGGCCGGTAACGATCAGCTTGCCGCCTTCGTCGATCCCCGGTACCGGTTCCACTTCGCACGTGATACCCGGCATGGGGCGACCGACGGTACCGGCCTTGAAATGCATTGGGGTATTGGCCGCGATAACCGGCGCCGTTTCGGTCGCGCCATAGCCTTCAAGAATACGCAAACCAAACTTGTCCGACCAGACGCGCCGGGTCTCCTCCTTGACCTTCTCGGCCCCGGCGAAAACATAGCGCAGGCTGTAGAAATCATAAGGGTGTGCCACGCGGGCGTAGCCGGCCAAAAATGTATCCGTGCCGAACATGATCGTCGCGTTGGTATCGTAAACCAGGGCCGGTACGATCCGGTAGTGCAGGGGCGAGGGATACAGAAACGTTTTCACGCCGGACAGGATCGGCAGCAAGGTGCCGCCGGTGAGACCAAATGAGTGAAAGACAGGCAGCGCGTTGAATACGGTATCGGTTGGATTGAAATCGATCCGCGCGGCAAGTTGATAGCGGTTGGCGAGAAGATTTTCGTGGCTTAAGACCACACCCTTCGGCGTGCCCTCGGAGCCCGAGGTGAAGAGAATGACCGCGGGCTCATCCGGTGACACGGTCTGCCGTTCGTGCACAGAGCGCGCAAAGGCACGCGATACGAGACCCCGTACTTTGTCGAAAACTGAAATGTTTTTCCGTACATCCTCAAGATAGATGATCTTCGCTTGCGCGCTAAGCGCGTCGATCACGTCGTCCAATTGACCCAGTTCGGTAAAGCGGCGCGAGGTGATCACGGTGTCGATTTTAGCGGCCGTCAGCGCGGACCGCATACTGGCGATCCCCGTCGAGTAATTCAGCATCGCCGGGACCCGTCCGAACGCTTGTAGCGCGAAGAACGTTATGACCGCGCCAACCGAGTTGGGGAGCAGGAAGCCGATAAACTCGCCCCGCTTTGTGATCTGCGCGAGCTTTTGGCCGAGGATCAATGATCCTAAGACGAAGCGGTCAAAGGTCGTGGGTGAACGCTCGACGTCCTCCGCGATGGGATGCTTTGCGCCATGCACTTTTCGCGCTTCCAACAAGGCGCCGAAGAGTGTTTGCCGCTTGTCCCTGGTCTCGAACACCATCTCGCTCATTACGTCATATAGCATTGTCCCTGCTAACTGACGCCGTTCTCGCCCGACGGTTTCTTTCGGAATTTCGAACCGGCGTGGCGGCATGATGGTAATAGTGATTTTTGGAAACCAACGGATGCGGACTTTGCCCTTGAGGCGAGAGAACGGTGTGTATTGCGCGCCGTCGATGCGGATCGGGACCAACATGGCGTCCGCCTTATCGGCGATCATGCCCGGCCCCTCGTAGACTTTCATCAGCGCGCCCGTGACGGTAATTCGGCCCTCGGGGAAGATCACGCAATGGCGGTCTTCCCTGACCGCTTTGATCAAGGATTTGGTCGCCATCGGGTTGGTCGGGTCCATGGGGAAGGCATCGACGAGCCGCAGGAAAGGTTTCATCCACCAGGCATCCGCGATTTGGGTGTTAATCGCGAAGAGTGGCTTAACGGGCAAAAATGTCGCAAGCAGCACGGCGTCCAAAAACGAGACATGGTTGACGACCACGACGGCGCGCGGCCCGGTCTGGGTATAATTTTCCAGACCGCGCACTTCGACCCGGTAGAAGAGCTTTAAGATGGAAATCAGGAATGCCTTGATCAGAGCGTCGGGCAGCAGGCGGCAGATATAGATGGCGACAAGACCATTCAGTACCGCCAGCGCCAGGAATACGGCGGGTACGGTAAAGTTCGCCGCCAACATTGCCGTCGCCGCAAGCGCCCCGGCGACCATGAACAACGCGTTCATGATGTTATTGGCGGCGATGACCCGGGACCGGTAAGCTTCAACGCTGCGGCTTTGTAGAATCGCGTATAACGGGACGATGAACAATCCACCGCAAATCGAAATTCCGACTAAATCGAAAACAATTCGCCAGTTTTCTGGTGCGGACATGAACGTCAGCGCGGATACGAGACCAGATACGTTGCGGTAGTTTTCGCTGGCGAGGTAAAGGTCGACGATGAACGCGGTCATGCCGATCGCGGCGATGGGAACGTATTTCGCTGAAACTTCTCCCTTTAAAAGCTTATTGCAGGCGAGGGATCCGACGCCGATGCCAACGGAAAAGAGCGTCAAGAATAGGGTGACGACGGTCTCGTCGCCGGAAAGGACATCCTTGGCGAACGCGGGAAATTGCGTGAGGAAGGTCGCACCGACCAGCCAGAACCAGGAAATGCCAAGGATGGATAGGAAAATATCCCGCTGCGTCGCGGCATTCCGCACGGTCGTCCAGGTCTCGGACAGAAAGTTGGCATTGATTTTCAGGGTTGGTGCCGGAGCGGGCGCTTTCGGGATTGCGAAGCTGCTCGCGAGCCCCAGCAGAGCCAAGAAGATTACGCCGCCGGAAATAATCGCGGTGCCTCCTTCCGCCAATATAAGTAATCCGCCCGCGATGGTGCCGATCAGGATGGCGAGGAATGTTCCAGCTTCGATTAGGGCGTTTCCGCCAATCAGTTCGTCTTCGGCCAGATGATCGGGCAGAATGCTGTATTTGACCGGTCCGAAGAACGACGACTGCATGCCCATTAGAAACAGAACGGACATCAGGAAATAGACGTTCCCATATACGAACCCTATGGCGGCCATCACCATGATTACGACTTCGGCGGCCTTGATGGTGCGGATCAAACGGGACTTCTCGAACTTATCGGCAATCTGGCCGGCCATGGCCGAGAAGAGGAAGAAGGGCAGAATGAATATGCCGCCGGCCGCTGTGACCAGAATCTGGCCGTTCATGCCGGCGGCATCGGCGATCCGATAGATAATTAGCAGCGCCAGCGCGTTCTTGAACAAATTGTCATTGAGCGCGCCAAGCGCCTGCGTCACGAACAACGGCAGGAACCGCTTGGTGGTCAAAAGATGTGCTTGGTTGTCCGACATCATGTGCTCCTTGGCGATCAATCGTCGTTCTCGGGGGTCGTATTCGTCTCGGGGCCTTGGTCCGTTCGGCGGTAGGGACCGGAAATCGTGACCACTTCTTTCGCGCCGCCGGTGCGTTGCAGATAGTCGACGACGGACTTGACTGAGACAACTTCATAGCGGCCCTGTCGCCGGCTTTCGACAGGATGGTCGTCAAAGCGAACGTTCTTCGCGAAGGTCTTCGCCATAGCACGGCGCACCGGTGAAATCCGGACGACCGATCCGGCGAAGCCTTGCTGTAGGTAGTATTGATGGACTTCGTCGCGGGAGCGCAGGTCCCTGCCTTCCACCTTGGCCTGTGCCACTGCGATCAATTCAAGGATCCATTGGTTCGAATTCTGGTATTTTGCTGGCCCGCCGGGATACGAAATCATGCTGTATTCCGGGTCGTGGATTTTGTGCGGGCGACCTTCCTCGAAGACTGTTTCCAGGTGTTCGGCCAACGGCTTTGGGACCGTAACGATGAGCACATCGTGGGAATGGAGATCGTCCAGCATGAAGGCGCCAAGCCCCTGAACGAACAGAGCCGACCCGCTTGATGCGCAGGTGGTGAGTTGATGCACGACCACCCAAGCGTCGCCTTCCTTACGCTTCCTGGCCAAACCGGCATGGGTGTAGTGCAAGCCGTGCTGAGAAATGTCGCTCCCGACCCGGGCGATCAAGGCAAAACGTGCCGTCCGCCGCTGCAGTGCCTGGCGTGTCTTGCCCGCGACCTGTAAAGCGGATTGAAGCTCCGCGATTGTAAGCTCGTGCTCGACGCAGCCGCGCCCCGCCAGGGCACTAAGCGGTACGAAGGCGTAAATACAAGCTAGCGCCGCAAGCAGGCTTGGTTTAAGGCGCATCGGTTCGTTCCCGATATTCGGATGATTCGAATAACCCGCGGCCGATCTCGGTTGGGATAAAAAGGATTACCTTGGCGCCGTCGGCGATTATCGTTCCAGCCGAAGTAGCGATTGCTTCGATGGTGTGGCCGGTGAGCTGCGCGAATTTACCGAAGGCTTTGCCACTCGTTTCCAGTACGGCCTCGGTCCCTTTCGAAACGTGCTTAACCAGGACGACGGTTTTCTCGCCAACCAGCTTCGTTGATTCGACTATCAATTTTCCGCCATGGACTAGGGTATAGGCGCTGCCATGCACGGCTGTTCCCACGCCGGAGAGTATGATGCTAGGCCCGGCCAAGGAATCCTCTGCTGTCTGCGACATATTGGTGGCGAACGCGGGGGGCGGAAGCGACACCGCGGCAAGGATCGTCACGGCGAGTGCGCCAGGCTTGAGATACTGTTTCATGCATTCCTCCTAGAGGTTCAGGCTTGGATCTCGGAAAATCGACCATATTCGACGTAGGCCGCTGCCGCGCGAACCGCTTCGGGATGGTTGGCGATGTTGGCGTGCAGGCTACGAACCAGGCGGGTTGCTCCGGCGCCGGCGAGCGCGGTCTCGGCGACCGTGACCGTACCGTCATCATCGCCGTGGAGTAGCGGGTTGAAACCGCACCCGTTGCCGCGGCCGCCGGCGATAATAGCGAAATCGTATCCGTCGAGGCCGGGCAGGCATTGGACTGCTCCGGGGACGAGTTGCTGCCCCGCTGGGCCGTATAGCGTCTTGTAAAGCCACTGGTTCTCAAGGGTTTTCGCCATGGCGGCGCCTCGATTGGGTGGTGCGATCAAGACGATTCGACCGACGGTCAGGCGATCTTGCCAAGGTTGATGCTGTGCCAGAAGCCGACGCAGGATAAGCGCGCCCATGCTGTGCGCGACGAACGAGACCGTGCGGGTGCCCTCCAACCGGTTGAGCAAGGTCGAGAGTCCTTTGGCATGCACCTCAATCGTTTCCCGCGTGCTGGGGTAGCTGATGGCCGTTGCGTCAAACCCGGTTTCGCGCAGTACCGGCTGTAGTTTGCGAAAGGTGCCGGTCGACCGGGCGATACCATGGACCATTAAGACGAGATGTGTGTTGGGCGATTCGATTTCTTGTTCGGATCGGATGGCGTCAAACCGCTGCCGGCAGGCCCCGAAGGTTCCGGCTGTCCAGCGCCGGTCGCGCGGGTCGAGCAGCCGACTCTTGCTCGAGAAAATATTCTCCTGAATGCGCCAGCCGGCGTGTAGGTAGGTATCGCGCCAGACCTGCTTTCCACCCAGGGTTGGGAAGGGCCGATCTTCGCGGAGATATAGGGATGCCACGGTCATCACTTGGTGCCGCTAATGCGCAGGCCGGCGACATAGTTCGCCAAGAGCCCTTCGGCCATGGCACGGACTGGCTGTGTCGTGACGACTTGCAGCTTGCCGCTGCCGGAGAGGGAACAGATGCCATGCAGTCCGGCCCAAAGGATGCGAGCCGCGTTCGCCTTCGCTTCGGTATTTCCTTCGGGAAAAATCGGAGACAGGGCTTCTTCCAGGAGGCTCAGAACCTTGTTGACCTTGCGCGCGTACCACGCCGGCGGTTCTTGGCCTTTTGGCAAGCTGTACTCAAACAGGGTATTCCATAAGTTTCGATGGTCTTCTAGGAAGCTGAGATAACCGTCCAGAAGTTGGCCGAGATTGTCCTCCGGTGTCGCCAAATCCTCCGATGATTCAAGGCGGTCGTAAAGCGCATCCAAGGTCCGCCCATTTAGATGAAGGGTTAGGTCATCGAGGTTTGCGAAAACGTTGTAGAGCGTGCCGGGTGAGTACCCGATCGCGTCCGCGACGTTGCGTGCCGTTAGGGCGTGGTAACCATCCGCCTCCACGATTTCGCACGCCGCCTGCATTGCGATTTCATAAAGTTCCTCTCGGCTGTGGTCCGCTCTACGCGCCATGGAATAGCTCTATATATTAATTGAACACTGTTCAGTTTATATATTGAACAGTGTTCATAATCAAGTATTTTTTATTGGAACGTCACCGAAAGTGGTCAACGGGAGCTTTTTGCAACGAAATGCACGGCGGTTGGGCCCGACGTTTTGGTGGGTGGGTTACATAATAATCGCCGCCGCCGTTTTCATGACTGGGATCAAGCGATACGATCATCGTGTGCATTCGTAAGCTTTGCCAGGGGGAACAGCATGAAGATCGAGCGGATCGAAACGTTTCAAGTGCAATGGTCGTCCGACGACACGCCCGATCAGCGTAGTGCCTATGTTCGGGTCTGGACCGACGACGGGCTGCATGGAATCGGTGAAGCGTCGCCGATGCAGGGCGGTCTCGCGTCGCTCTCCATGATCGCGCATAACATCGCCCCCGCTATTCTTGGCGCCGACCCAATGGATCAAGCCGTATTGCAGGACCGCCTGACACATCGTCTCGTCAAGCTCGGCCCCGAAGGCGCGTTGTCGGGGGCTCTGGCGGCGATCGATATCGCGCTCTGGGACCTGAAGGGGAAACGGTTCGGATTGCCAATCTATAAGCTGCTCGGCGGCGCCTGGAAGACGGAATTACCGTTTTATGCCTCGATTGGCGGTAACGGTATCGAACGCAGTCTCGACGATGTTCTGCGCCTCGTCGAAAAGCGAATGGAAGATCTACCTTCGGCGATCAAAATCCGCTTCGACAATCACCGCGTCGATCTGGACGTTCAGATTCCCGATCACCTTGAAAAGGCCCGCGCCGTGCGCAAACTCGTGGGTGACAAGTTCCCCCTCGCTTTCGATTCCAACAATGGGTATTCGACCGGTGGCGCGCTACGTGTCGGCCGGGTTTTGGAAGAGTTGGGCTATTGGTGGTTCGAGGAGCCTGTCCAGCATTATCACGTCAAGGCAATGGGTGAAGTCGCCAAGAAACTGTCCATTACGGTCTCCGCCGGTGAACAAACCTATACAATGGGTGGGTTGGTTGAATTGATCGAGGCCGGTGTGCCGATGATCCAGCCGGATATCGTCAAGATGGGCGGCGTCACCGGGCTGCAGCGCTGCGCCGCGCTGGCGCACGCGCATGGTGTCGAACTCGTTTCGCACCAAACGCAACCGACCATTGGCCATATGGTCAATATGCATGTTTGCGCGGCACAGCTTCACGCGACAAAGCCGTGTGAATGGAATGATCCATCGACCCGAATGCACGCTATTTTTGACGAAGTGCCCGTGCCGAAGAATGGATTATTCCAACTTTCGGAACGGCCGGGCTTGGGTATGGATTTCGATGAAAAGGCGCTTGCTGAACGCCGGATCGACGTTACGGCATAGCGTTGAAAATGACTTGAATTGGGGAGGACGAAGCATGGCGTCAATCAGCCGGCAATTCGCCAAATGGGTGGCCGAACTAAAATACGAGGATCTGCCGCCGGCGGTTATCGACCGGGCGAAAGGCGTGACCCTGCACGGATTGTCTTCGGCCTTGATAGGGCGTGATACGCCCGATGCCGAGCAGGCCCTTCGCATGATGCAGGAAGAGGAGGCCGGCGGCGGTGGTGCGGCGACGGTGCTCGTGGACGGCGTTCGCCTCACCAAGGCGGGTGCGGCATTGGCGAATTCGGAGATGATGTTCGCCGGTGGTAAGTGGGACACATTCCGAATGTTGACCCATCCCGGATGCGCGATTCTTCCCGCGGGGTTGGTGTCCTCGGAAATCGAAGGTGCCTCGGGGCGGGATTACATCACCGGCATTGTCGCGGGTTATGAGGTCATGTTGCGGATGGCGGCCGATTTCATCCCGACGGTCATGTCGCGCGGTTTTCACCCGGGTCCGGTCTTCGGGATTTTTGGTGCGGCGATTGCAATCGCAAAGATTACCGGTCTGGACGCCGAGCAGATTCACGGCGCGATAGCGCAATGCGTCAATCTCGCCAGTGGTAATGTCGAAGGCGCGCGCAGCGGCGGTCGATCCCTGCGCGAGGGCGGTGCGGTACGCAACGCGTTGTTGGCCGTTGCGATGGCCCGGCATGGCACGCCCGGCGGTGAAACGGTTCTGGAAGGCGAAGGTGGGTTCTACCATTCCTATACCGGCAACAATCTGGGCAGGCTGCGGTATAGCTTTTCGGGGGACAATGTCACCAGTCTCGACCGGCTGACGGCGGGGCTCGGCGACGATTGGATGTTTCTCGAAACGCTGTACCGTATCTACTCGACGCCAGGTTACAACATCGCCCATGTCGATGTTACGGCGGCGCTGTGCGCGGCGCATGATATTCAGCCAGAGGACGTCGACCGAGTCGTATCGCATGTCAATTTTCTTGAAACCCAATACCCCAGCCCTGCATTCCCGTCGCGCGGCACCATGCCCAAGATCGACAGCCCGCATTATTACGCCGCCTATGGCGTGGTGAAGCGCGGTTTTCCGCTGCTCAAGAACGTGGCCCGCGGCGTCGGGGAGGCAGACCCACCGGAAGTCCTCGACCTGATGAAGCGGGTAACGATCGTCCCGGTTCACGCGCATACCTTGTTCGGCCCGACGGTGACGATCCACATGAAGGATGGCCGCAGCTTTACCAGGGAAGCAACCGGGCGTGAATTCATCTGGGATTTCGAGGAGGAAGCACGACGAATCCGTGAACTCAAGCCGGGCCTGCCTATTTCGCCGGACCAGTTCGAAATGCTTATCGAAAAATGTTCGGCGATGGATAGCCTGGATGACGCGGCTGACTTAATCCGCGCGACATTAGTCGGGGATTAGAATCGGCTTCAGCGCGTCGCCCTTGAGAATTAGATCGAAGCCTTGCAGGCCCTCCGAGAGAGGCAGGACGTGGCTGCGGATAGGGGCCAGGTCGACCGCGCCGCTTTCGATCAGCGGCACCGCTGCCTCCCAACTCTCCCAGATCCGCCGGCCATGAATGTTGATGATACGCGGGCAGCGCAATAGCCAGCGCGTCAGGTCGATTTCGAGCGGATGTGCCGGCGCGCCAACGAGGCGGAAGTCGCCGCCCTTCGCGACCGCCTCGATACTGGCGCGGAATCCGTCCGGCTGGCCAGAAAACTCGATTGCGACATCGACGCCGGCATTTCTGGTTACGTCGTTCACCGCCGAGACAAGATCTACGGAAGCTGGATCGAAGGCGTCATCCGCGCCAATTTTCGTGGCCTGATCGCGGCGCAGCGGATTGGGATCGGCGGCGATGATGTTCGCCGCGCCGAGCGCCCGCGCGGCGGCCACCGCCATCAACCCGATGGGGCCGCAGCCGTTGATCAGCACGCTTTGGCTGTCGACGCCGGAGCCTTCCAAGCAGGCATGTACGGCGATGCCGAACGGCTCCAGCATCGCCGCGTCCTCATGCGGTAAATCCTTGGAATTCTTCCAAGCGATAACTTCCGGCACCACCAGATGGCTGGCGAAGGCGCCGTCGATGTCGATACCGGGATAGCGGGTCGCCTCGCAAAGATGCGCCCGGTCCTGTTTGCACGGCGCGCATTGGCCGCAATAGATGTGGCTTTCCAGTGAAACATGGTCGCCAAGCGCGACGCGGGTGACGCCGGTGCCCACAGCTTCGACAACGCCGCTGACCTCGTGCCCCATGATGCGCGGCAGGGCCATGCGGCGCGCCATGCGCGGCGCCCAATGATAGATCTGCATGTCGGTGCCGCAGATGCCGGCCGCCGCGACCTTGAGGCGGAATTCGCCGGGCCCGGGCTCCGGCACGTCATGTTTGGTCAGCGCGAGGCCGCCGACGCCGTCGGCTGTCTTCGAAATTGCTAGCACGGTGTGGCTTTCATATTTGGTGGATGTCGACGGCACCGTCGATGACATTTTCGAACAGCACAATTTTCTTCTGCGCGATGCGTAGCCCGTCGTCGGACCGGCTTAGCCGGTATTCGTACCAACCCCCACGGATCTGTTTCCCCCAGCGCAGATCCAAGGACAGGGTCATCCATTTCGCGGACGCCTCGATCACCGCGCCATCGTCCTTCAATAACCGGATCGTATCCACCAGATGGCTGGTGCGGGCCAGTGGTGTCGTCGCATAGGCCTGGCCCGACTGGATGCGGTAAATGCGCGCTTCCAGGCTGGGTTTGCCCTTGAGGTAGATCATGTTGACCTCAAGTTCCGGATCCTCGGTAAGCTCGTCCTCGGTCGCCCAGGACGGCACCCAATAGACGCAATCGTCGGTGTAGAGATTAATCCATTCCGCCCATTGCCGGCGGTCGAGCAGATCGGCTTCGAGGTGCAGCAGGTCGCGCACCGCTTCGTAGGTTCCCTCCGGCATCTCTAGCCCGCCGCGCCGGCCATTAGCGACCGCCATTTTCGGAAGAAGCCATAATACAGCGTTTCCTGGTCATAGGTCGTGCCGCTGGAAACCGGGTTCGCGCCAATCCCGCGCGCCGCGTCGTCGGCACCGTCGAGGGCGATACCGATCCCGCGGTCCAAGCCGCTCCAGCGCGCCAACGTGCCTTGCGCGCCGAACTGGCAATCTTCCAAGGCCGCCAGATCGTCCGGCGTCGCCATGCCGGTAACGGTATAGAAATCCTCGAATTTGCGCAGCCGCGCCGCCCGCGCTGTACGGCTTTCGCCCTTCGGCGCGATGCAATAGACGCGGACCTCGGTGCGGTCCGGCGCGATCGGCCGCGTCACGCGGATTTGCGTTGAGGGCTGGTCCATCAGATGGACATTGGGGAACAGAAAAAGATTGCGGCCGCGCCGCAGCATCCAGTCGACTTTCTCCTTGGGAAACTTTTCCAGCAAGCGGTCCTCGGACTCGAACAGCGGCATGACTTCGGGCGTTTCCCGGTCGGACCAGATCATGTTGTGGCCGTTGCCGAAATCGTAGCAGCCGGCGGGTTGGGTGCCGCGTAGCCGTCCCGACTCGGTACGGCGCATCCCATCATTGTCGCCGAGCTGCTCGCGCTTCTGCATCGCGCGGACGAAGACCTGATGGACGGTACTGACGTGATAGCCGTCGACGCCATTTTCGGCGTTCAGTTTCCAATTGCCGCGCACCATATAGGTCTGTCCGCCGCGCACCACTTCCATCCCTTCCGGCGATTGATCGGCCAGATGGTCGATGAAGGGCAGTGTCTCGCCGAGATGTTCCTCGAGCGGCTCGATATCCGCGTCGAGGCAACCGAAAACGAACCCTTTGTAGCTTGCCAGGCGCGGGACCGCCGTCAGGCCCTGCCGGGCGCTCTCCGACCCCTTGCGCCAACCGGTTTCTTCGTTTTTCACATAGGTGCAGCGGCCTGTCGTATCGTAACACCAGCCATGGAACCGGCAGGCGATGGATTGCATGGTGCCGCGCCGGCGGGGGGTGAGGATTGCACCGCGATGCGCGCAGGCATTGATGAAGGCGCCCAACCCGCCATCTTCCTGTCGGATCACGAATACCGGCTGCCGGCCGATGTCGGTCGCGTAATAGTCACCATGATCCGCCACCTGGCTTTCATGGCAGAGATAGACCCATGTATGGCTGAAGACGCGGTCCATCTCGGCCTCGAATATCTCCGGCTGGGTATAAATACCCCGGTCGACGCGGAATACGCCGTCGTCCAGGCGGTCTTCGATGAATGCGGAAGTATCGTCCATAACGGGATTTTTCGTCCTTACATTTGAGTGATTCCATCGTAGCAGAAATAATTTCGCGATGTCTTTCCGCGGACAAAGTGCGACGAAGTGTCAGGAGACCTTAGCCGTTCGTGTTTTATGGTTTTCGAATTCGACAGGGACCTTCCCGTCACGCTACGGTTCTCTTTTCGGGACAAGGGAGACATCGATGTTCGAAGAGTTGGATGAGAATGAGCGCTTCATGGCGGAAATTGCCTCGCTAAAACTGTGTCTCATGGCGTTCATGCATCATGGATTCGGTCAGAATCCCGAAGCGCTACAGGCTGTCGCCAATACCGCGGATAACAGTCTCGACGAATTTCAATGGACCAACACCGAGGACGATCGGGCCGCCTTGCTGAGCGAAGCCACGCGCGAACGAATCGCCGCCTTGATGTCGTCGGTCATGAATGCCCGGCCGCAGCCGTAGGGTTAATCTGATTTTTATATCCCGCAAGAACCCATGCTGCCCTTATCCCCGGTGTCAACTGTCGGTGCCTTGGTCGGCTGCATTGGAGGCGCGACGCAAGGCGGACGTGTACTGTTTCGCGATTTTTGGGTCCTTGTAGGGGAGCCTTTTGCCGTCGAGATATTCCAAGAAATAATCTTCGCTGATGTGGCGTTGCGCGCGAATTGCCTTGCCGGCACCATCGAGATCGCCAATTTCCACTTGGCAGGCAGCCAGAATGACATGGTTGGCCGGTGCCTGAGGTTCCCGCTCAATGGCCCGGTGGGTGCATTCGATACCGTCCTCGTATTTGCCAAGCGCGTAGCAGGCAAACCCTTGAGCCGCGAACATGAAGCCCAGCCATAAGTCGCGCGGGCTCAACCGTATAGCTCTGCTAATGTGTGCATAACCGGATTCGGCGTCGCCGAGAGATGTCTGAACGACGCCCAACTGCATCAGGGTCATGGTGCAATTGGGATTCAGCTCATAGGCGTGATTCAAGTTTGTCAGGGCGCGTTTGAAATCACGCTCGATGAAGCAAATCCAACCTAATGCCATATAGGCACTGTGATCGTTGCGGTCGAGGCCGCGCAGTTTTTCCGCGGCTTCCCGGGCCTGCTCGAGGAGAGCCTTGGTATCTTCGCGCTGGCGCCCAAATGCCAAATTGTGACTCGCAACGGCAATCGTCCACCAGGCCTGGCGGCATCGCGGGTCCCGCGCCGTGGCTTCCTGCGCCAATTTAATGCCTTCGTCGTAAAGCGTTAGATCGGCCTCGGTTCGTGCCCTGTCCATTAAGGCGCGGGCCCGCCAGGCCAGTTCTTGCGCCTGTAGATCGCTGATATGCGGAACGGAGGACGCCCTGCGAATTTCCGCGAGGTCGATCTCCGGTTTGATGTTTGTCGCTATTTTCTGCGTTATGTCGTCCTGAAGCTCGAAGAGCTTGTCGATCTCGCCATCATAATTCGCCGCCCAAAGATACTTCGTGGTTGGGGCGTGGATCAGTCGGGCGGTGGTGCGAAAGATGTCGTCGTCGCAACGCACGCTGCCTTCCAAGATGTAATCGGCCTGTAGTTCGGCGGCGATTTTTTTAGGGTCGTTGTCGAGGCCACGATAATGGAAGCTGGAATTCCAGGCGATCACCGTAAACGCCTTGAAACGCGATAGTGCGGTTGTGACATCTTCCGCCAGGCCGTCGGCCAGATAGTCCAGCTTTGGATCATTGTTGAGATTGGCGAATGGCAACACCGCAATGGAGAGTCCATCGTCGCGCGAACTCACCAGTGCTTCGAGCGCGTCCCCCGGTGTTTCTTGCCCTGAAGCATCGTGGGCCATGACCTCTGCAATGAAGCGGAAGCCCTGGCCACGCAGAGTCTTGATGAAACGCGGGTTGCGGACGTCGTCGCCGATGGCGCGCCGCACGCTCAGGATACAGCTGCTCAAGGTGGCGTCGCTGACGGTTAGATGGGGCCAACCGTGGGCCAATAATTCATCGCGGCTCAAAACCCGGTCGCGGTTTACAACAAAGTAGTTAAGGATATCAAAGACCTTGGCGCGCGTATGTACGACCGCGCTATCGCGGTACAATTCCCGCCGTTCCAAATCCAGCACGCAATTACCAAACGCCAACCGCATCTACGATTCACCCAGCTAATTTTGGCGCATGAATTGCTGGAAATCTCCCCCCGGAGCCGCCCGAACACTCATTTACGCGCCAATTTGGCGCAGTCGCCACATGGAAATTTTAAACCGATCACTCAATCGAAAAGATAAAGAAAATCAAAAAATTGCAAGTTAATTGCACGAAAATTTCAAGCACGGTCCAATTTTTTCAAGCACCGTGCCTATCTAGTCCATCTATATCGTCGATTTAGAACTATTTTGTGCAAATTATATTCAATAAAAAAGAGAGTAATTCCATTATGAATAGTGTTTTGGGCCATTTTCAAAATGTTATGACTGGGATTAAGCATTTGCGCCGGACAACGAAATTTGTTGAAGCCCACCAATGTTGGCAGTCGCGTGAAGACAAAAACCGTTGTTGGCTTGTTAGGACGTTCCATAAAACGTCTCCATTGGCAAATTTCAGGGCACTCGGCGCAGTCGCCATTTTGGCACTGGCCCTCGCGACGCCCGGCACGTCATGGGCGCAAGATACCGACTTTGACG
>JAJFJC010000042.1 GCA_021774385.1 Alphaproteobacteria bacterium | reverse complement strand
AGAGCAGGCCCCGCGCCAAGGCCACCATGTCTCCTTGGCCTTCCGCAACGACACGCTCCGCATGATGGGGATCGTAGATCATGCCGACGGCCATCGTGGGAACATCCGCCTCGCGGCGAATTTTCTCGGCGAACTCCACTTGGTAACCTTCGCCGAGTTCGAGGCGCGTATTGCCCGAAATGCCGCCACTGGAAGCACAGATATAGTCGCAGCCGAGTGTCTTGAGCTGCCGCGCATAGACGACGGAATCCTCTGGTGTCCAGCCATTTTCCTCCCAGTCGGTTGCCGACAGACGGAGACCCATGGGCTTTTGCTCGGGCCAGGCCGCGCGCATCGCGGCGAAGACTTCCAGTGGATACCGCATCCGGTTTTCGAGGGAGCCGCCATACTCATCGTTGCGCGTATTGGCGATCGGCGAGAGGAACTCGTGCAGCAGATAACCATGCGCGCTGTGCACTTCGATCATATCGAAGCCGAGCCGGTCTGACCGTTCGGTCGCCGCGACGAAGGCGTCGCGCACGGTGTCCATATCGGTCCGGTCCATGGCCCTCGGCGTGTGCCAGCCTTCACCTTGCGGATTGTCGGCGCTGCTGATCGTCTCCCAGGCCCTGTCGTCGGACCCCAGGGAGTTGCGGCCCTCCCACGGCCGGTGTGACGAAGCCTTGCGCCCGGCATGGGCGAGTTGGATGCCCATTTTCGCCTGTCCGAATTCCCGGCAGAACCGCATCACGCGGCCGAGTGCTTCTTCGTTGTCGTCCGACCAGATGCCGAGGCATTGCGGCGTGATCCGGCCGCGCGGCTCCACGGCCGCGGCCTCGGTGATAACAAGTCCGAAGCCGCCCGTCGCGAACTGCCCCAGATGCATCAGGTGCCAATCCTGCGCATTACCGTCGACCGCGCTGTATTCGCACATCGGCGAGACGATGGTGCGGTTGTCGATCGTCATGTCGCGCATGGTGAAGGGGGTAAATAGTTTGCTGCTCATGGACGAACGCCTCCATCGTATCGTTGGAATGTTCTAATGATTGAGGCGCTTGAGAATGGCGGCGGACCGCCAGCGCCAGACCACGGTTTGTATTGACCCGGGGTCCCGCTGACAAGCGCTTTGGGCAACCAGGTGCTGTCCTATTTAGAGGGTCGGTGCCCTAAATTGGGGCCAACCATTTTCGAAAGACTGCACTACTGCTCCCTATCGCATCATACCCTCTCGGTCCCCATGATCACCTTCGTTAAATAACGGGGCGGATTCCGCCTCATAGACTAGTTTAAAACTGTTCTCGAGGATGCCTAGCCAGAGTTTCCGTTGCTTCGTTGGCCACACGCTTCCAGCTGTTGGCAGTCGATCTATTAGCCCCTTTATAATTGGATCGATGTCAGGAGGAAGGCCGCCCCCGGCCCCTCCGTTATTGCCCCGTTCATCGCGCATCATCGATATTGCAATCTATGCCAGGCAAATTCCCGAGCCATCTGAAAGCTGGGAAGTTCGACAGTCTTAATCATTAGCGAACGTCAAATACGCATGAGGTTTATGCAACTAATCATAGATTTTTCTGTGGCGATACCTAAAAACTGGTGGGAGTAACGAGTTTGTCCTATATCAATTACCGCCGGCTGGAAAGAGGACATTATGAACAAATGTTCTTGTGTCTACTCTCATTTTCGCCGGAGTATTTGTAAGGCTGCGGCGAGGCTAACATTGGAATGTTAAATTTACCGATGAAAGACTTTATTGCAAAACTTATTATGGGTATTGGTGCAAGTCTATCTCTTGTAGGTTTAACTATGCCTGCGTTGGCCGTTCCGTTTATTCAGACGCTCAACGTTGGCCCGCAATTCAGCGCTTCTCAACAATCCTATTTTGGGCCGGGTCGAATTGAAGGTACGTTCAACGAAAGTGGATCAATTGGAAATAGTACACTTGGTGCAAGCTTTGTGGCTACGAGTGGAACCGGAGATGTAACAGGCCTCTTTGGAACGGAAATACAAGTTTCTGCTCCTACTGTGGTTTCCGATGGTAGGGAATTTGATATAAATCTGGATTGGCTCGGAAGCCGTTTGATTGGGGTGACTACATTTGCGGCAGGATTTGATTTGGATCTCTTCGCTCTTAGTCAAACCGTTAGCATTGTTTCAGAGTCGGTCTCCGTCGGAACCTTGGGGCTAAGCAAAGTCACGCCGGGTACTTTTTTCTCGACAACATCCGCGCGAGATTGCGAAGATATTACGGCTGTGAGCGTAAATGTTATCGTGGGGAGTGGTAAGATAGGTGGCAGCGTTTGTGTCACGCAGGAACCGCGATGGAATATTGTTGCGATTGAGGGTGAATTGCTCGCTTCTTTAGTGGGGTCAACATCTACTCAACTCTTCGACTTTCGCCTAGATTCCTCGATGAATGAAAAAGTCTCTGTCAACCTACCGTCTGATGGAACATGGGAGTTTTCTTTTACAAAACTCTCGCTCGAAAATCAGTTCGGATCCGATTTTTTAATCGAGGCAGGCGTTTTTGGAGAGGTTTGCATTATTCTATTAGGTTGTGATACCGAGCGGTTGCTCGAAGAAGTCGCTACTGTTAACTCTGGCGATTTTCCTTTGACCTGGACGAATATAAATCCGATCCAGATTCCATCGCTACTGGGGCTTCCGGGGGGCGGTTCTCTTGAAAACGTATTCTCCATTACCCGTCAAGTACCCGAGCCAGAGAGTTTAGTCGTTTTCAGTATTGGCCTTTTCTGTTTGCTCCTAGTGAGGTCCCGTCGCGTTCACGGCTCTTTCTGGCTTAACCCAAAATATTGATGATCTCACTTTAGCTTAGGGCCATCTTTGACTGTTAACTGTTTTCTACGCCAATCCCAGTCCTAAGCAACATTCGGATAAAACTAGCAAGAAGCTGGCATCGCTTTCGGTTGGTCACTTGCCGGAGGGCAGCGAAAGAGTTTCCGACTTGTTCTAAACCAGTCTACTCTGAATGGTAATCATCGAGACAAAAGGGGAGGGGAGCCGCATGCAGGAAAAATTCATGGTTCGCGCGATTGAGATTGCCCGCGAAAGCGTCGATACGCCGGGCACCTTGCCTTATGGCGCTGTTGTCGTGAAGGATGGGGAGATCATCGGCGAGGGGCTGAACCGGAGCGGCGCCAATTGCGATCCGACATCACATGGTGAGGTCGAGGCGATCCGCGACGCCTGCCGGCGGCTTTCGGCTACCTCTCTCAAGGGCGCCGATCTTTATACCTCGGGGGAACCATGCTCGATGTGCGTGGCGACCATGTATCAAGTCGGCATCGAACGGCTGTACTACGCCGGCGCGGCGGACGACAGCGCTGCATTTTTCCAGCGCCTTGCCGCGCACGATCCCAAATGGACCCGTAGCCATAGCAATCAGGAACTGCGCCAGCAGGTCGGGCTGCCGATCGACGAGCGCGAGATGGTGGCCGAACAGGTGCGGCGGGAGGATATCCTCGCGGTCTACGAAGCCTTCATCGATCGCAATACCTAAGGAAGCGATCGCCAAATTTAGGCGGCATCCTCCACCCTAACAAACAAAGTTCTCCGATGGGGAGTTGGCATGACAATTAAAGTCGCAATGGTCGGAAACACCATCTTGAATGTGGGCGCCGCGATGTCCGGTGACTTGGCGCTTGGCGGGCACGATGTGCGTTTCGCGCTGTGGGATGATCAACGCGAGTGTTTGGAGGCCATCCGGTCCGCGGGCGGGATCACGCTTACGCCGCCAGCGAGCCAGACGTTATCTGGCCGCAACGGGCTGGGGACGCCTCGAATTCTGACCGATGATCCGGCCGAGGCTGTCGCGGGGGCGGATCTGGTTGTGATGGATGTCCAGGCGATTGAGCTCGAAGAGCGGGCGGCTAAGCTCATACCGCACCTTGAGAATGGCCAAGTACTCTATGTTAGTACGCATGGGTACTGGCCGGGTTTGCGGTTGGCGGCGGCGCTGCGATCGGCGGACAGGGCAGGCGTGACCGTGCTCGAAGGCATGGCCCCCAACCTCTCCGCGCAGCGGGCGGGTGCCGAGATCACCTCGTACTTCATACGGCGGGAGGTCCCGGTCGCCGCGTTTCCGGCCAATCGCGCGGCGGACGCCATGCGCTTCCTGCCCCTGATCACGGCATCGGCGGAACAAAGGCGCAGTGTCATCGAAACAAATTTCGAGAACATAAATCTGCTGGTGCACCCGGCCATGGCGCTTCTCAACGTCGGCTATTTCGACCGTGCGGAGGCGGCGGGCGATCCGGTCAGTTTTTACGGCACCGGCAATACGGTTCATGCGGGCCGCCTGGCCGAAGCGCTCGATGCGGAGCGCCCCGAAGTCTGCGCTGCCTTTGGCGTCCGGTTTCGGTCGCTGGTCGACCACATTCACCAACTCTACGGCGGTGCCGGAGACACGGTGCATGACGCCGTGACGGAATCGCCGGTGTATCAAAAAATCGGTTCGTTGCCAGCCGACATTTGGCGAACATGGATGGGGGCCGATGTGCCGCTGGCCCACGTACCATTCGTGCTGTTGGCGGAGAGCGTGGGGCTGAGCGTGCCCCTGCATCGCGGGTTGGTCGATATCGTGGATGCGTTGCTCGGCTGCACCTCGTGGCAGGATGGCCTCACGCTGGAGCGGCTCGGCCTCGCCGGCATGTCCCCCGAACGCATCCAGGCGTATGTCGAAACGGGGACATCCGAAGCATCGTCCTGCTAGACCGGATAAGGCACCGCGGTCTGGAAGGTAGGAAAGGTCGGGCGGCGCAGGCTTGAAAATGACCGTTAGTAGCGTTTCGCGAAAACATCCAGGACTGAAAAAACGCCGAAGTCATCCGCCTGGGATTCGCACTGTCGGGCAAGTCTGCCTGTCGAACCTGCCGCCGGATCACGTCCGCTGGTGACCCGAACCGGGAGTTGGTGAACCGCATCGTTGGACACTCTTATTTACTGTCAATAGACTAAATGCGATAAGCCTCGCCCAGGATGGGGA
>JAJFJC010000410.1 GCA_021774385.1 Alphaproteobacteria bacterium | reverse complement strand
TATGAGATTGTTGGCGTCATCCTCTTTTGAAAAACGTTCAGCAAGAAACTCAAGGTTGCCTACGATTATCGCCAGAAGATTGTTGAAGTCATGCGCGACACCGCCAGTTAATTGTCCAACGGCTTCCATCTTCTGGGCTTGCACAAGTTGCGCCTCCGACTTTTTGCGGTCGGTAATATCTAAAATAGCGGCGGTACTTCTCAGGAATTTTCCATTATCATCATAGGACGCCTTGACGAAACTCATCGAATTAATGATTGCGCCAGATTTCGTCTTGTAGCGTTTTTCCAAGATGAACTGATCGATTTCTCCGTCGTTTATTTTTTTTAGCAACGCCATGCTTTCGGGAAAGTCCTCGGGCAGGGTTATGTCCTCAACGCCCATCTTGCCGAGCAGTTCCGCCTCGGTATATCCAATCAATTTACACCAGGCGTCATTGACCTCGAGGAATTTGGAGTCCGGCCCTGTGATGGCGATCCCGTACAGGGCGTTTTCAAAGATCGACCGGAAGTGCTCTTCCCTCTCACGCAATTCCCGCAACTGCCGAAACACGTCACTGGCCAGTTCCCTTACGACTTGCTCTATCGGCTGGAATTCGAGGATCGGCGTCTCAAGTACAGGCGAAACTTCGGGAGTCTGGCGGTAGGATTTCGCTAACTCAATGAATGCCGCTAACGGTGCCCGGAACCATTTTCGGATAAAAAATCCGGGAAGCACCGCAATGCAAACCACCGCGAGAAGCCAAAATGTCAGGCTTACCCACAGGATATCGGTGAGGGATTTGGTAAGAGAGGTCTGAGAAAAAACCAGCTCTATCTCACCAACCGGGGCATTCTGGAATTGGATTGGCATCGTCTGAACCAGCACGGATTCACCGCTTTCTTCTCGAACCGAAAAGATTTGGTTCCTTTTATCGTCCAAAACTGTCACGCCGACGACTAAATCGTCTCGCAACACGGTCTCCGCGATGCGGGCCGCGGTTTCATGATCGAAATTCCAAAGAACCGGACCAAGCGTCCCGTCGAGATAGGAAAGCGTCTGTTCCACCTTCCGGTTAAAGGTGTTGTCCAATTCATGAGCGGTAAACAGGTAAAACCCGCCACCAACCAGGACAAGGACAGTAGTCATGGCCATGGCCAAAGCCACGGTCAAGCGCCGGCTCATGGAAATCGGTTCTAGGCTCGGCGCGTTCATCCAAAGCTACCCTGACGATCGCAAACTAAAGGATTCATTTATTTGATTACGTTGATACCAAAATGGCTCAAACGTATTAAAAGTTTAATACTGTTGAAAGAAAAATCTTATAGGTTAAAGATCTCTCATGTGTTGTTAGTTTTAAATATTATCGTTTCCTAATACTTAACGATATAGCTCGTTTTCTCGAGTATATAAAAGAATTATTTTTAAATAATCGACAACTGATTGAGGAGTAAATAGGAAATTTTTCATGCAGTAAGGGCACCTTTAAATGTAACGCATCCTTTTTCTTTAGTAAGCACCGAATATTCCGCTTTCAGAGAATGCTCGCGCGGGATGCGCCGCCTTCGCCGGCCCACCGATAGCGGCTTTCGATCGGCCCGTTCCAGCAATAGGTATCGTAATTTGTTAAAATAAGAATTTGGAAACACATAATCCGCAGCAAGGCCTGTATCGGAACTTCGGGCGCACTCGCCCTCGTTGCGATTCTTCCCTCCGTTTCGTTGGCGGATGAAATTACCTGGACCACCGGAAACTGGCTTGACTACCAATACGAGGGGAACGGAGAACTCAAAGGGTGGGGTATGGATATCCAACGCCTATTTAAACGGGAACTTCCCCAGTACCAACACCACATTCTGATTGTCAATCCCGCCAGGCGCGCGGCGGAATTTAAGTCAAAGAAAAAGGTTTGTTCGATCGGACTTTTTAAAAATACCGAGCGGGAAGACTATATGTATTTCGGGCTCCCCGATATTCTGACCTTTCCCCTTCGGCTCTATATGCGGCGAGAGACGTTTGAAAAGCTAGGGCGGCCGAATCTGGTGTCCTTGCGGAGCTTGCTAGAAAACAAACATGGCGTATTGGCAATTACGAAAGAGCGCAGCTATGGCAGGCCCCTGAACAACATACTTAAGCGGTTCGAGGGAGCCGACAATATTCGGCTTCGCTCGACCAGTGATCAACAATCCGGCGCCTTTGCGATGCTGGCAGCAGTTCGGATCGACTTCATAATCGAGTATCCCGAAAGTGTGAATACGACAGAATTCATGCACAATATAGTACCGGTACCTCTGGAGGAAATCCCGATAATGTCGTTTGGGCACGTCGCCTGTGCCAAAACGGTATGGGGGCGAAAGCCATCAAGGCGATAAACAAGGCTCTCGTCAAACTCCGGCCGACGGAGGAGTATCGCGGCGCTTACGAAAAAACTTTGAGCGCGGATCAATCCAAGGTCTATCGGAAATATTATAGCGAAAAATTTCTAAAATCCTCGGATTGACGCCTGTAGTCAAAGCTGGAATTTGCCGGTCTCTAGGGATGCACCGAATATCACA
>JAJFJC010000409.1 GCA_021774385.1 Alphaproteobacteria bacterium | reverse complement strand
GTTGCCGAGTTCGATATAAGTCTGGATCGAAAGATCATCGTTGATCTTGCCGGTGCCGACCCAACGGACGCGGGAGCGGGATTCGATGCTGGTTGTGTGCTCGAAACCACTTGTCGTGCCGTTATCGACAAACTGAACAAGACGGTTGATGTGGCCGGATACGACCAACTTCATTGTCTTCTTGCTGCGCGTGACGGTTTGTCCGCCACCAGCCTTCTCAAGCGCTTTGACGCGCTTTTCGAGCGATGCATGAGAGCCGGCGCTAGCCGTCGTGGCTCCCATGATCAAGGCTGCTGCTGCAAGTGCTGTGCTGCCTAGCAGCTTCACACGTGTTTGCATTACTTCCTCCATACTGATCATTTCAATTTCAACCTGGGAAGGTTGTTCTTACTTTAATTTAAGATCCCGACCATCTAATGAACCCGGTCCGTACATTCTGCCTTCGAACATGATCAGTGTGGATAGTGAACATGATCGCAACGCAAACCGGACCCATATAGCGGAACCCTACGAAAGTAGTTGGAAGGTATTACTTGCCGTGTTCGAGTGTCAACGAAACGCACGGCGGTTTGGGTATTAACTTATTTAATTGTTGCAATATTGCAACAGACTACTCCACAGGCCACCATTGCATTAATAATATATTGAAAAAGCGTATAAAAATGCACCTGTAGCAAAAATACGTTCCATTTAAATTTTGCGGTCGAAATAAGGGGGCGGCTTCAGCTGTTTTCTGTATTTTTTAAAGATTGCTATTCTCCCTGACGGGGCAAAAAGCTTCTTCGATAAAACCGCGAGGAAATGGAATTTCGCAATTTCGCCGGTTTTCAAAGCTTTTGACACCAAAAGACATATCCTTCCAGTGCTTCGGGATTCCTATCTTCAAATTGTCGCCAACTATCGAGATTTGTATGTTCTTCCTCGGAAAATTGCCCCTCGAAACGCTCGCGAATTCGGTAGTCGTCTAGGTCGAATCCAATAAATCGCATATCGTTTTCCAGAATTAACGTCTCGATTTGCGGCAACGTGAAACGATGTTCTTGAACATGGAATATCAAGTCGCGGCAACTACTCGTCGTAAAAAAGTCGTAACTATCCATTAGGCGCGCGAAAGGGCCTTCTTCACCGGCTTGCAAGACTTCATCGCGGAACCGCCGAATTCCTTTGGGTGTCGATTCGATCCCGAGTTTGGCGATTTTGCGTCGCGCATCCACGATGACTTGGCGGGCTCGTTCGCTGTAAAGGCCGATATTGAAGACCCCACCCGGCTTTAATAATCGCGACAGTACGGACCAACCGGCGGCGGGGTCGCGCATATGATGCAGAACGCCAACGCTTTCAATCAGATCGAACTGCTTTTCAAGGCGACCCAACTCCAGGATATCGGCTTGTAGATAGCGAATGGAAGCGATACCCGAGCGCTGAGTCATGCGTGTTGCGTATGCCAGACTGCTGAGGCTGAGGTCTATCGCGGTTATTTCGGCGTTTTGGTATGTCGATGCGGCGATAATTGAATGCTGCCCGGTGCCGCAACCGGCGATGAGCACCTCGATTGGCTGTTCAAGAAAGTTCGGAGGCGTGAAATAAGGAAACCTCCGCCGCAGGTAATCCGCCGCGGTGCATGGTTGCTGCGCCGGTACGTGAACCCAGCGTGGATACGGATTTTCTTCATATTGTCGCCGAACCGCCACCGATGTGCGGTCGCGCGGCGTACCCAATGACTCGATTTCCGCCTTCAGCGCCCTTTCCGCCAAAGGCTCGAGCAACGTGCGTTCGATAACCTCCTGGACCGCGGGAGGCCAATTGCTGCATCGCGTTTGAGCAAGCTGGTTGGCAAAGGGGAGGGCGCTGAGCGGTTCGTAAAGCGCATAGAGAAGTAGACTTTCAGCGGCTGCGCTGGGGCCCGCCGAACAAATTTCCGATCGCAGCGCCTCGTGGGCTTCCCGTTCCTCGGCTGATTCGCAAAATACGTATTCATTGATGTAGCACTGGTTCGCCAATGCCGAGACTAGGCGCAAGGGGAGTGTATCCCGGGGGCGCTCGAGCAAGAATAAGCGCCGTAGAGACGTCAGGATTCGTTCTAACCTGTAGTCGGTGTTGACGGTAAGCCGAAGCAGCGAAAGAAAAAGGTCGTCGGCGTCGAGCGCCGCGATCAAATCGTCCGTTCGGTTTCTCAAGGGGCGAACTCTTGGTCGAGATCATATTTAAACATCAACTGTCGCGCGGCGAGACGAGAAAGCGCTACATAGTCGATTCGCTCGGAAGCAAAGCAGTGTTTGAGCCCACGCTCTATAGCCGGAAGATAGCAAGAGGTGTCCAGCCGAGACAAAATTCCCGCTAATTGACGGTCGGCATCTTGATGGGAGGGGTCTAGTTCCAATGTTTCGTTGAGTGCGTCGACCGCTTCACTCATTTTGTCCTGCGCGGCAAGCGCCAACGCCTTATTGTAATGAATAGCGGCGGCTCTTGGCGCAAGACGGATAGCATTGTCATAGGCATCGGTCGCTTCGTTCAAATGCCCCGATTGTGCGAGAACGGTGGCAAGATTGTTATGCGCACCAGGCGCGTCAGGCCTTAGCATGACGGTATGGCGAAAACTCTCAATCGCGGCTTCCAGGTTTCCCGTTGTTTGATAGAGCGTGCCCAATAGATTGTGCGCTTCGGCGTTATCCGGAGCCTCGGCGATCAGAGTTTTGAGAGTTGCCGCGCACGCCTCGAAGTTCCGGGATCGGAAATCGTTCGTTGCGTTCCGCAATGCGCGTCGATGATTTTTACTAAGCATTAGTGTGTCCTGAGACGGCATGGATCTGCCGTCCTGATTGCCGGGACATGTATTGAATTTGGGACCTTAAAGTCGCGCGTTAACACGCTATGCACTTTTGCGGGTTTGCGCGACTCTCAAGCCCGGCAAATGTTCGGCTAAGTAATGTCCTGTATGGCTTTCAGGGGTGCGGGCTACCGTTTCCGGCGTACCCTCCGCAACAACACGGCCACCGCCGCCGCCGCCTTCCGGTCCCAGGTCGATGATATGGTCGGCGGTCTTGATCACTTCGAGATTGTGTTCGATCACGACCACGGTGTTCCCTTGTTCGACGAGTGCCTGCAGGACCTCAAGAAGTTTGCGGACATCCTCGAAATGCAGCCCCGTCGTCGGTTCGTCGAGGATATAGAGGGTTTGTCCCGTGGCGCGGCGCGATAATTCCTTCGCTAACTTGACCCGTTGAGCCTCGCCACCGGAAAGTGTCGTCGCTTGCTGGCCCCCCTGAATATAGCCCATACCTACGCGCTGTAGCGTGACCATTTTGTCGCGAATCGACGGAACCGCTTTGAAGGATTCGGCGGCCTCATCGACCGTCATCGATAACACGTCGGCGATGGAATTGTCCCTGAAGAGGATTTCCAAGGTTTCCCGGTTGTAGCGTTTGCCCTTACAGGTGTCGCACTGGACGTAAATGTCGGGCAGGAAATGCATTTCGATCTTGATAACCCCGTCGCCCTGGCATGCTTCGCACCGGCCACCCTTCACATTGAAGGAAAACCGTCCCGGCGCGTAACCGCGCGCGCGTGCCTCAGGTAAATTGGCGAACCATTCCCGAATCGGAGTGAATGCACCCGTATAGGTCGCCGGATTGGAGCGCGGCGTCCGGCCGATGGGAGACTGATTTATATCGATAACCTTATCGAGCAGTTCGACACCCTTAATGCGGGCATGGGCGCCGGGCAGGCGACGGGCACCGTTCAATTGTCGCGCTAAAGCGCGATACATCGTATCGATAACAAGTGTCGACTTACCACTACCCGAAACACCGGTGACGCAGGTGAAGACTCCCAGCGGAAAGGACACGCTGACGGTATCCAAGTTGTTTTCGCTCGCGCCCTCCAGACGGAGAACCTTTTTCTTCGGTGCTTTGCGTCTGGTTTTCGGTATTTCAATTTGCCGCATACCGGTCAGATATTGACCGGTTAGACTCTCCGGGCAGCGAAATACAACTTCAGGCGTTCCCGCGGCCACGACGTGGCCGCCGTGAATGCCGGCGCCCGGGCCCATATCAACCAGGTAGTCCGCCTCGCGAATAGCTTCTTCGTCATGTTCGACAACGATGACGGTATTGCCGAGGTCACGGAGACGTTTCAAAGTGGCCAGAAGACGGTCGTTGTCGCGCTGATGGAGACCAATCGATGGTTCGTCGAGCACGTAGAGGACGCCAGTCAAGCCGGATCCAATTTGCGATGCCAGACGAATGCGCTGACTTTCCCCGCCCGAAAGCGTTGCCGAAGACCGTCCAAGCGTGAGGTAGGAAAGGCCGACATCGACGAGGAAGCCCAGCCGTTCCTTAATTTCCTTGAGAATGCGTTCGCCAATTTCCTTTTGTTTGGCGCTGAGGCGATCTTCTATATCCGCGAACCAGTTGCGCGCTTCCAGGACGGACCGTTCCGCGATTTCACCGATATGTGCGTCATCGATTTTTACGGCTAGGGCCTCCGGTTTCAAACGCGCGCCGTCGCAAACATCGCATGTTTGAACCGTCTGATATTTGCCGAGTTCATCACGCAGCCAAGCACTATCCGTCTCGCGCCATCGTCGTTCCATGTTCGGCACTACGCCTTCGAATGGCTTTTTGGTTTCGTAGGTCCGCAGGCCATCGTCGTACGCCATGGTAACGGTGCGTTTGCCGGTTCCAAAAAGGATTGCGTCCCGCGCATTCTTGGGAATGTCCGCGAAGGTCGTGCTCATCTTGACCTTGAAATGCTTCGCTAGGCTCTCCAGGGTTTGTTTGTAATAGGGCGATGTCGATTTCGCCCACGGCGCAATCGCGTCCTTTAGCGGTTTGGTGGAATCGGGAACGACAAGTTCCGCGTCTATATGCATCTTGGTTCCCAGACCGTCGCAAGACGGGCAGGCCCCAAAGGGATTATTGAACGAGAAAAGGCGTGGTTCGATCTCATCTATTGTAAATCCGGATACCGGACAGGCAAAACGTGCGGAGAAGGTCGTACGGTTCCCCGTCTCCGCGTCTTCCGCGAATACCAACCCATCGGCAAGCGCGAGCGCGGTTTCAAGCGAATCGGCCAATCGCGTCTGCAGGTCATCGCGGACGACGACGCGGTCGACGACAACGTCGATATCATGCTTGAAGTTTTTATCCAGCTTGGGGGCCTCCTCGATTAGGCACAGCGTTCCATCGATTTTGACACGCTGAAAGCCGCGTTTTTGAAGGTCCACTAGTTCCTTGCGATACTCGCCTTTTCGCCCGCGGACGATGGGCGCAAGCAAATAAAGCCGCGTGCCTTCTTGCATCGCCATAATGATGTCGACCATTTGGCTCACGGTCTGACTTTCGATCGGTAGGCCGGTCGCGGGTGAATATGGGATACCGATTCGCGCGAAAAGCAGGCGCATATAGTCGTAAATTTCCGTAACCGTTCCAACCGTTGAGCGGGGATTGCGGCTGGTGGTTTTCTGTTCGATCGAAATCGCCGGTGAAAGCCCTTCGATTAAATCGACATCCGGTTTTTGCATCAATTCCAAAAACTGACGCGCATATGCGGATAAGCTTTCGACATAACGTCTTTGGCCATCGGCGTAAATTGTATCGAAGGCAAGTGAAGACTTGCCCGAACCCGATAGTCCGGTGATCACGATGAGTCGGTCGCGCGGCAAGTCGACATCGACGTTTTGGAGATTGTGTTCGCGTGCGCCGCGCACGCGTATTGTCGTCAACATGGCGCGCTCGATAATTCCTGAACTGCATAAAAGGGGTCGACTGTTGTCGTCCGTCGACAATGCCAATAATAATAGTTGTCGGAGCGATCGGAATCGACTCTAAATCAACTTTGCGCTACTGGTTAAAGTGCCTTTCTACTATTCGTTTCGCGGCGGCGGTGGACGCGCTATAGCACAGGGCTTGGTCAAGGCGCTGATGGGGTCGTGAGCGCTGACTTGGAATTTACACAATGAAAGATACGGATCATGGCAGGCAGCGTTAATAAAGTCATTCTCGTCGGGAACCTTGGGCGCGATCCGGAAATACGGACCACGCAAAATGGCATGAAGGTCGCCAACTTGCGTGTCGCGACCAGCGAACGTTGGAAGGACCGTAATTCGGGCGAAATGCAAGAGCGCACGGAATGGCATAGTGTCGCGATTTTCAACGAGCATTTGGTGGGCGTTGCCGAACGGTTCTTGCATAAGGGCTCGAAGGTCTATCTTGAAGGGCAGCTTCAAACCCGGAAATGGACCGATCAGCAGGGGATGGATCGGTACACGACGGAAGTTGTGATGAACCGTTTTCGTGGTGAGTTACAAATGCTGGATAGTCGCGGAGACAGCGGCGGCGGTAGCTCTTACGGCGGCTCTGGCGGTTCCAGCAGTTCCGGCAGTTCCAGCGG
>JAJFJC010000408.1 GCA_021774385.1 Alphaproteobacteria bacterium | reverse complement strand
CATGATGCGCTGTTTTGCGAATCGAGTCCCGGACCAGTGAAGTATGGGGCCAGCTTACTGGGTAAGAGTGCGCCGGAGTGCAGGCCACCGCTGGCGCCTATTGTTGAAAGCAGTAAAACAGCCGTGCGCGAAGCTATGGTTTCAGCCGGTCTGCTTAACTGACACCATGGCTCGAAAGTCGCCGGAAAGCGGTACGGTTGCTCAAAACCGGCGGGCACGTTTCGATTACTTTATCGATGAGAAGATCGAAGCGGGAATCATTCTGCATGGGACGGAAGTCAAGTCCTTACGTCAGGGCCAAGCGAGCCTTTCCGAGGCCTGGGCCGGACCGCGGGAAGGCGATCTGTGGCTGAATAACTGCTATATTCCCGAATACGGCAACAGTGCGCATTTCAACAATCACGAGGTACGCCGGCCTCGGAAACTGCTATTGCATAAGCGCGAGATACAACGTCTATCCGGCGCCGCCAATCGGCAGGGCGTGACGATTGTACCGATGTCGATCTATTTCAACGATCGTGGAATCGCGAAAGTTTTGCTGGGATTGGCACGGGGCAAACGGCAGGTTGATAAACGTCAAACGACCAAGGATCGAGATTGGCAGCGACAGAAAGCACGCGTCATGCGCGAACGAGGGAGATAATGCTTTCGAAAACGTCGTGGAACATCGATTCCGTAAGTCGACCGGTATTGGTGTTGTAGCGGGAGCAGTGATAGCTATCCACGAGTTTTAACCCGTTCGGCAGGTCGTGGATACGGTTGTGCCCAAATGGCCAATCTTTTTGCCTCAGTTCGAGCATGCGAAGTATGGAGCTGTGTGAAACGGTGCCAAGCGCCAAGAGTGCGCGCAAGCGTGGCATGGCTTCAAGCTACAATTTCAAGAACGGGCGGCAGGCGTTGATTTCCGCGCAAACGGGTTTGTTTTGCGGCGGTACGCACCGGACGGCGTTCGTGACACGGCAATCGACAAGTGAAAGCCCGTCCTCGGGGTCCTCGCCATAGTGGCCTTGTGCGAAGCCAAATTTCAAAAGTGTCGGGTAAAGCAACTGGCCGGCATAGTCTCCCGTGAAGGGGCGGCTAGTGCGATTTGCGCCGCGCAACCCCGGCGCGAGGCCAACAATCAGCAGGGCGGCGCTGGTGTCGCCGAAACTGTCTACTGGTGCGTTATGCCAGTCCGGCCAGTTTTCCCGGTTTTCCTCACGGAAGGCGACTAAACGTGGGCAGTGAGGGCAGTTTCTGCCTGGAAATGCGGCGCCCATCGCATTGGTTATGCGGTTGTTACGATTGGATCATCGTACTCGTCTTCATAGTCGTCGTCGATCAATTCGTCTGGTTGGGCGACTTCCTCACCGCCGGTTTGCTCGTCCTGGCGGGAATGTTTGCGCGCAATTTCTCCTGATAAACTCATGAGTTCCACGAAATGGTCCGCTTGCCGTCGGAGTTCATCGGCCACCATTGGCGGCGAGGACTTAACCGTACTGACGACGGTGACTCTCACGCCCTTGCGTTGTACGGCCTCAACCAGTCGGCGGAAATCACCGTCACCGGAGAACAGCACCACATGATCGATGATACTCGCCATTTCCATGACATCGATGGCGAGCTCTATATCCATATTTCCCTTGATTTTTCGGCGACCGTAATTGTCGGTAAATTCCTTGGTTGGCTTTGTCACCATGGTGTAGCCGTTATAGTCGAGCCAATCGACAAGCGGCCGGATCGGTGAATATTCCTGGTCCTCGATTAGGGCGGTGTAATAAAGCGCACGGACAATACGGGCGTCATCGCCAAAGATACCCAACAATCGCTTATAGTCGATGTCAAACCCCAATGCCCGCGCGGCCGCGTACAAATTAGCCCCATCGATAAATAGTGCGACCTTTTCGTCTTTATAGAATTTAAAAGTCATTACTTATTGCCTTAAAAAAAGAAAATGAATTATTGCCGCTGCTATTATCGCGGAAAATAGAGATAGTCGGCTTTCTGTCGTGATGATAAAGTATTTATGATGAATGGACTAGCGCGGCAAGAGGTGTCACGTATTTATTGCTCCATGAGCAAGGGGCGTGGTGGTTCGCCACTTGCCTCGGAAAGTGGTGCGAGACGTGGCAATTTTCTTGTATTGCCGATGCCGCTTGCCTATATTCCGCCGCCCGCCCGCGTTCGACGATAGTGGAGTTAATGTCCCATGGCCCGTGTTACCGTAGAAGATTGCGTACTCAAGGTTCCAAATCGCTTTGAATTGGTTGTTCTCGCGGCGCAACGCAGCCGTACCATTTCGGCCGGTGCACCACTGTCCATAGACCGGGATAATGATAAGAATCCCGTTGTCGCGCTGCGTGAAATCGCGGATGAGACAATCGAGTTGGAAGAGTTGGAAGAAAATGTTGTGCGCGCCATGCAAAAACATGTCGAAATCGATGAACCCGAGGAAGAGGATCCAATCGAGCTGATGGCTGGCGCTGCGATGGCGGGCGAGGGTGGAGTTCTTGAAGGAGAGGCCGTGCAAACGGTTGAGGCCCCGCAAGCCGATGAGCCTGCTTAGGACAAAACCCGCGCGGCTGCGCACTAAGTGGCGCATGACGGAGTAAAGCCGCATGATGCGGCAGTATGAACTAGTCGAACGTGTAAAAAGCTACGATCCTGGCGCGGACGAGGATGCTCTCAACCGCGCTTACGTCTTTTCGATGAAAGCGCACGGTACGCAAAAGCGAGCGTCTGGCGATCCTTACTTTTCCCATCCCGTTGAAGTTGCCGGAATTCTTTCGGATAAGAAACTCGACTGCGATTCCATTATAACCGGCCTACTACATGACACGGTCGAAGATACGCTGGCGACGATGGAGGACATTCAAAGCCTATTTGGCGAAGATGTCGCGCGGCTTGTCGATGGCGTAACGAAGCTCAGTCAGATCGAGACTCTATCGGATCGAGCAAAACAGGCTGAAAATTTTCGCAAACTTTTGCTCGCGATGTCGGAAGATATTCGTGTTCTTTTGGTTAAACAAGCGGATCGTTTGCACAATATGCGAACGCTGGGATTCATCCGTAGCGAGGAAAAACGTGTACGGATCGCCCGTGAAACGATGGATATCTATGCGCCGTTGGCGGAGCGGATCGGGATCCGGGATTGGAAGGACGAACTCGAAGACAGGGCGTTTGCCGAGTTGAATGCCGACGCGCGCGATTCAATCGTAAAACGATTGGCCTATTTACGCGACGAGAGCGGCGACATCGTCGGACGTGTCACGAAGGAGTTGAAGCAAACACTGTCGGACTATGGCGTCGAGGCGGAAGTGTTTGGACGGGAAAAATCGCCACATTCGATTTGGCGCAAGATGCAGCGTAAGAATATTGGTTTCGAGCAACTCTCCGATATCATGGCGTTCCGTGTCGTCGTACCGCGCGTTGAAGATTGTTATCAGTCGCTTGGCGCGATCCATGGCCATTACCGTGTCGTGCCGGGCCGCTTCAAGGATTACGTATCGATCCCCAAGCCGAATAACTACCGTTCGCTGCACACTAGTGTTTACGGACCGGAAAATCAGCGTGTCGAGATACAAATTCGAACTCAGGAAATGCATGAAGTGGCCGAGCTAGGGGTCGCGGCGCATTGGCAGTTCAAGCAGAATGTGATGACCGATGGTCGGCAATACCGTTGGTTGCGCGAATTGTTGGAAATCCTGGAGCATGCGGAAGCGCCGGAAGAGTTTCTTGAACACACGAAGCTTGAGATGTTTTCCGACCAAGTTTTCTGTTTTTCGCCGAAAGGCGATTTAATGGAACTGCCGCGTGGATCGACACCCGTCGACTTCGCCTATGCGGTCCATACCGAGGTCGGCGACACGTGTGTCGGCGCCAAGGTTAACGGTCAAGCGGCGCCGCTGCGTACGGAACTTAAAAACGGCGACCAAGTCGAAATAACGACATCGGCGGATCAAACGCCGTCACCGAATTGGGAAGGTTTTGTTGCCACCGGTAAGGCCCGCGCCTGTATTCGTCGTTTCATTCGCACGCAAACCCGAGAGCAATATATCCGTCTGGGCCGCGAAATCGTTGAGAGGGCGTTTCGCCGCGAAGGGCGAAAGGTCGTGAAAAAGACGCTGAAAAGCGTGCTTGTTAGGTTCGCCTGTCCGACGCTGGACGATCTATTCGATATCGTCGGTCAAGGCCGTTATACCGGGCAGGAAATATTTTTTGCTGCGTACCCCTCGGCTGCGGATACGATGGAGCCGGCCAAGCAGGAGAATGGTGAGGGGAAAGGGGGACAGAACGAGTTTGCCATCCCTATCCGCGGCCTGATCCCTGGAATGGCGCTGCATATGGCCGCGTGCTGTCATCCGCTGCCCGGCGACCAGATCGTGGGAATCGTGTCCACGGGGAAGGGCCTTACCGTCCATACCAATGATTGCGAGACACTCGACAATTTTATCGAGATGCCCGAGCAATGGGTCGATGTTCAGTGGGAGGTCGGCGCCGAGGCCGAGAACAATCATGTCGGCAGGCTGGTTGTAATTTTGGCCAACCGACCTGGCAGCCTGGCCGCGTTGACGGCCGTTATCGGTCGAGATCATGGCAACATATCGAATTTGAAAATTACTGATCGCGCGCAGGAATTTTTTGAAATGCAAGTTGACATCGAAGTCAGCAATGTCGCGCACCTTACGAATATTATTGCGGGATTGCGGGCCGACCCCGCTGTTGGTTCGGTCGAACGGGCGCGTGGTTGAGCCACGGCAGGTCAACGCTTGAAGCTGGTGCGCAAGATATATCAAAATAGGCAAACCGCCTGTCGTGGCGCTAAACTGCCGAGGATTGCAAATCATGAAACATAAATTGCGACTTGGTGTGAATATCGATCACGTGGCGACGATCCGAAACGCCCGTGGCGGTCTTTACCCCGATCCGGTCCGCGCCGCCAAGCTGGCCGCCGCCGCGGGTGCGGACGGCATTACCGCGCATCTCCGTGAGGATCGCCGGCATATTCGCGATACAGATATTCAACGGATCAACGACGAGGTCGATAGGCCTTTGAATTTGGAAATGGCGGCAACCAAGGAAATGCTTGAGATTGCGTTGAAGCACAAACCGCATGCTGCGTGTATCGTGCCCGAGAAACGTGAGGAACAGACGACGGAAGGCGGTCTCGACGCAATCGGCGGGCACAATCATCTGACACCGATGGTTCGCGAGATGTCGAACGCCGGCATCCGGGTGTCGTTGTTTATCGAACCGGACGCGCGGCAACTGGATGCGGCAGTTTCGTTGGGTGCTCCCGTTGTTGAGCTACACACAGGCCGGTACGCCGATCTGGAAGGTGCGGATCGTGACACGGAATTCGAGCGGATCAAGGCGGCGGCGGATTATGCCGCGTCGATTGGGCTGGAATGCCATGCGGGGCACGGTCTGACGTTTGATAACGTGGTGCCGATTGCCGCTATTGCCACGCTCGTCGAACTGAATATAGGACATTTCCTGATTGGTGAAGCGATATTCAGTGGGCTGGATAGCGCCATAAGGCGAATGCGTTCCTTGATGGACAAGGCACGTGCCGAAGTGGAAGGGGCCCGTAGCGCATGATCATCGGCTTGGGGACCGATTTATGCGACATCGGCCGAATCGCCGACACGTTGGAACAATTTCCTGGTCGGTTCGAAAACCGGTTGTACACGGATAAGGAACAGGCGCGCGCGGAGCGGCGACCGTTTAATCGCGCGGGACGGTATGCGCAAATGTTCGCGGCGAAGGAAGCCTGTTCGAAAGCGCTTGGGACGGGGTTCCGGAAAGGTGTGTTTTGGCGAAACATGGAGGTCGTGCATCTGCGATCCGGAAAGCCAACGCTGGAGTTAACGGGGGGCGCGCTCATGCGCATGGAATCGCTGACACCGCCGGGGATGCGTGCGCAAATTGAAGTTTCGCTGAGCGACGAATCCGGGTTGGCGAACGCCGTTGTCATAATTTTTGCCGTTCCCGCGTGAAGTCAGACAGCCTTTACGATTGAAGAGCAACATACTCGCCTCTTGACAGAAATGAGCCCTGGCGACCATAAAGCCGCCCGAAGAAACCCACAAAGGCATTAAATGGCGTCAAAAAACTCCAAAAGTGGCACGGACGCCAATGTCGAGGTGGATTCGAATGCGGGAAGTTGGCGAGAAACGGTAAAAACCGTCGTGTACGCGATCGTATTTGCCGTCGTCGTTCGTACCTTTCTTTTTGAACCATTCAATATCCCGTCTGGTTCGATGATTCCGACCCTGCTTGTCGGTGATTATCTCTTCGTATCGAAATATTCCTACGGCTACAGCAAACATTCGTTGCCCTTTAGCCCGCCGGTTTTTAAGGGCCGCTTGTTTGGGAGCGCACCGGAAAGAGGCGATGTAGCGGTTTTCAAGCTGCCACGGGATAATAAAACCGACTATATCAAGCGTATCATTGGCCTGCCGGGAGACCGCATTCAGGTCATTTCCGGCGTCCTTCATATTAATGGAAAACCGGTTAAGCGGCGTCGAATTGGCGACTTTACTGGCGACAGGCCTGGCGAACGCGCTTCCATCCAGTATTTGGAAACGCTGCCCGGTGGACGTATCCATAAGATATTAGAGACACAAGGCGATTTCGCGCGATGGGATAAGACAGGGGTTTATTCCGTTCCGAAAGGGTATTACTTCGCAATGGGCGACAATCGCGACAGTTCCTTGGATAGTCGCGTGATCAACGTGGACGGAACCGCGCCGGTCGGTTTCGTTCCCGCTGAAAACCTAGTGGGACGCGCTGAGTTTCTGTTCTTCTCAACAAATGGCTCGGCGCGAATTTGGGAAGTTTGGAAGTGGCCGATATCGATAAGGTATAGCCGCCTTTTCAATGCCATTGAGTGACAGAAATATAGCGTCTGGTCCATTGATGACCCAAACACTTGGCGCCGCCCTCGAATATGAGTTCAACGACGTGGCGATTCTGAACCAGGCCTTGACCCATGGCAGCGCGGGGCACAAAGCTGGCGACACCTATGAACGGCTCGAATTTCTTGGGGACCGTGTCTTGGCGCTCGTAATTTCGGAATTGCTGTATGACTCTTTTCCGATAGAGGACGAGGGCAAACTGGCACGGCGTTTAACCGCGTTGGTTCGACGCGAAGCGCTTGCCGATATTGCTACTGAAATTGGGCTTGGTTCGTGCATCATCATGAGCGAGAGTGAGTCGCAAGCGGGAGGACGTCAAAACCCTTCACTACTCGCCGATGTTTGTGAAGCCGTTATTGCCGCCCTATATATCGATGGTGGCTTGTCTGTTGCCCGCACCTTCATTCGCCGGTATTGGCGGAAGCGAATGGACCAATCGGTGAAACCGCCGTTGGATGCTAAAACAGCATTGCAGGAATGGGCGCAAGGACGTGGTATGCCATTACCGGATTATCGCATCGTGAACCGGGTTGGTCCGGATCATTCACCGGTTTTCACGATCGCGGTGTCGGTTGGCGATGGCCCGAACAGGTCGGGGGAAGGACCGACCCGGCGATCCGCGGAACAGGCGGCCGCAACTGCCTTGTTGGAGATTGTTCAGGCTGATGACCGATAATTCGCAAGCGTCAAAACGCTTCGGTTTCGTTGCCGTGCTTGGAGCACCGAACGCCGGTAAATCGACGCTGATAAATCGTATTGTCGGCGCGAAGGTGTCGATTGTTTCCCCAAAAGTGCAAACGACGCGGACGCGGGTCCTCGGCATCGTCATTCGCGAAAATAGCCAACTCGTTTTTATCGATACGCCTGGTATTTTTACACCGCGCCGGCGACTCGACCGGGCCATGGTTGATGCGGCTTGGAAAGGGGCGGCCGATGCGGACCAGATTGCCGTCGTTGTCGATAGCGAGCGCGGTTTCGACCGCAATACGCGGCGTATTGTTGAACA
>JAJFJC010000407.1 GCA_021774385.1 Alphaproteobacteria bacterium | reverse complement strand
GGTTAGGATGGGGGGGTGGATGCCCTATCCTTCGTATTCTAAATCGACGCCGTTCATCGATCATATTTGTAGCTCATGCCGCCTGATGCCCAGTGGATCCTGCTGCCAAGCGGGCAGCGCGCCTCCGGGGAGTGGATCGACGACACGTTGCGCGACCGCGTCACCGAATCGGGGCTGCTGGCCCGTACGCCGCTGGTCGCGGATTTTCCGCGCCAGCGGGTCGAGGTAATCCGCGACGCGGATGATTCCGAAGTCAGTGATCTTTTCTACGCCCGCGGCTGGACCGATGGCCTGCCGATTGTGCCGCCGACGATTGGACGGGTCGAAGACATGCTGCGCTATGCGACGCAACCGGCAAACGCGGCGCTTGGCGAACTCGACCCGCTAAAGGGTGTCGCGTCGATAGAGAAGATCGCGGCGAATGCGGTGATGGCGGGCTGCGCGCCGTCTTATCTACCGGTCGTGTTGGCGGCGGTCGAGGCGATCGTACGGCCCGAATTCAACCTGCGGGGCGTACAAACGACCGACGAGAATGTGGCGCCGCTGCTGGTCGTTTCCGGCCCGGTCGCCGCACAGTTGAATCTCAACGGCAGCTACGGGGCGCTTGGTCCGGGCTGGCGGGCGAATGCGACGATTGGCCGGGCGCTGCGGTTGATCATGAACAATATCGGTGGCGGATGGCCGGGTGCCGTGTCCTTTGCCGGTATTGGCCAGCCGGGACGCTACACGATGTGTCTGGCGGAAAACACGGCGGAGAGCCCGTGGGAGCCATTGCATGTCGAGCACGGGATCGCGGCTAACGATAGTGCGGTGACGATCACGCGGGCGGAATCGGCGGTGAATGTGACCGGCGGCTTGGCGGAGGTCGCCGATGTCATGGGGTCCGCCGCCTCGCTGTTCGCGATCTATCACAATGGTGTCGTCGCCGTGGCGTTGGCGCCCGCGGTCGCCAAGCAATTGGCCAAGGATGGCTGGTCGAAAGACGATGTGAAGAAGCATCTGCATGAGACCGGGCGGCTCGACCGCGGGATGTGGCAGCGGTCCTGGCTGCATAAGGATCTGGCGGAAGCCAACCAATGGCCGGATTGGGTTCACGCCGCCGCCGAGACGGGGTCAATCCCGCCGGTCCGCGATCCGGCCGATATCACGATCTTCGTCGCCGGCGGCACGATCCCGATTGCACAGCATGTCTATTTCCCGTCCTGGGGCTTTCCCCCTTGCCGCATCGTCCAGCCCATTACACTGCCGTCCGATTGGGATAGGCTAAGAGAACAAGACACAGAGAGTAAACATTCATGAGCTCGAAGTTTGATTTGATCGTCATCGGTGCCGGAATCGCCGGCCTGACCGCCGCCCGCTGCGCCGCCGAGCGCGGCAAATCCGTCTGCTTGCTGGAGGCGGAGCTGATGGGCGGGTTGGTCGTCAATGTCGGCAAACTCGAAGGCTATCCGACGGTGGAGGATGTCTCGGGCATCGAACTGGCGATGACCTTGGCCGAGCAATGTATGACCCTTGGCGTGCAAATTACCGAAGAACCCGTTGAGAGCCTGTCTGTCGAGGGCGACGACAAGATCGTGAAAACCGCCGCAAGCGAATTCCGCGCCCCGCGCGTGATCGTCGCCAGCGGCGCGAAACTTAAACAGCTCGGCGTGCCCGGAGAAACCGAACTGTATGGCCGGGGGGTATCGCAATGCGCCTTCTGCGACGGCGCGATGTTCGCGGGACAAGAGGTCGTGGTGGTCGGTGGTGGCGACGCGGCGCTGCAGGAAGCGCTGCACCTGGCCGAACATTGCAGCAAGATCACCCTGGTTGTGCGCGGCAACCGCTTGCGTGCCCGGCAAAGCTACATCACCCGCGCGGCGGACGACCCTAAATTCGCCTTCCGCTGGAACACGGTGGTCGAAGCGGTTGAAGGTGGTGACGGTGTCGAGGGCGTGATGTTGCGCGATACGCAGAATGACACAACGGAGAGTTTCGCTTGTACAGGTGTCTTTGTCTTCGTCGGTGTCGCCCCGAATACGGAATATTTGCCCGAAAGCGTTGAATGTGACGAGGCAGGCGGTGCCGTGGTCAGCGCCTCTTTGGAAACATCCGAAACAGGAATCTATGCGGTTGGTGCCGCACGGTCCGGTTATCTTGGCCAAGTGGCGAATGCGGTCGGCGAGGGGACGGCAGCGGCGATTGCGGCGCTTTACTAGAAAGTTGCGTTAGGTGCGTGTCGTCGCCAACACGGCTCGCATTTCAGTGACGACATTCTCCCAATCCCCTGCGATTTTTTGACGGAGTAGGCGCATGGTCGGGTACCAAGGCGTGCCCTCTTGTTGCAACAGCCAGCGCCAGTCCGGTGCATAGGGCAGCAATATCCAAACCGGCTTGCCGAGAGCGCCGGCAAGGTGAGCGAGGGAGGTGTCGACGGTGATGACGAGGTCGAGATGCGTGATGATTGCGGCGGTTTCGGCGAAGCTGGTAAGCTGAGGGCCGAAATCAGCGGAGAGGTGGTTGCTAAGCTCGGCTGACAAAGGACGTGTCGTCTTATCCTTTTGTAAGCTGAACAAATGGACATTGTCGATCTCCGTCAGTGGTTCTAGCAAGGCGCTGTTCATTGAACGCTGCGCATCCTGGGGATGGGTGGGCCGGCCGGCCCAGGCGATCCCGACCTTGAAACCGGGGACATCGAGTTCGCTTTGCCAGGCCTCGATCCTGTCCGGTGGCGCGGCGATATAGGGTATCTCGGCGGGTATGGATGTTTCAGTCGTGCCAAGAATGTGGCTCAGGCTCATCAAATAGATATAGCAATCGAATTCGGAGTCAGGCCTGGGGCCGTCGTCGCTTGGCACCAGGGTGATATCGTCAGCCACGGGTTGGAGCAGAGGGATCAGTGTGGCCGGTGCCTCGAGCGTGACGGAGCCGCCAAACCGCGTCAGCCAAGGCAAATATCGCGCGAACTGAATCATATCGCCATAGCCCTGTTCCGCGACGACCAGCAGGCGTTTGCCATTCAGCGGTTCGCCGGTCCAACGTGGCTTATCGTAGCGGCGATGGCCCAGGGCGGGAACGTTGATGCGTTCCTCATACTCGGCCCAACCTTCCTCGAATCTGCCGGCAAGCAGCAGCGCGAGGCTGCGGTGATAGCGCGACAACGCAGGGTTTTCGGAGAGATTGGCGGCCGTTCGAAAGGCTTTTGCCGCAGCGGTGGGATCACCCAGCTCGTATTGCGCCTTGCCGAGCCCGTCCCAGGCGCTGGCTATTGTTGGGTCTTCATTGATCGCGCGGTTGAAGCTGCGCCGTGCCAGCGCAGGGTCGCCCATGCCAAGCTGAGCGGAGCCCTTGTTGATTAGAGCGATGAAGTCGGCCGGGTTGGCCTCTAGCTGTCGTTCGCAAAGCGACAGCGCGGCTTTAAACTGTCGCGCATCGATCAGCGCGGCAACGTCTTTTCCGCTCACACCAGATCGCGGATGGTGTTGGCAATTCGCTCGACCGACGGGATGACTTCGACTTCCAGCCCGTCATTGTAGGGCATCGGCACATTGCGGGCGCCGACTCTCTGGATCGGCGCGTCAAGATAATCGAACGCCTTTTCGACGACCATGGCGGAAACTTCCGCACCGAAACCGCCATTTGTCCAGGCCTCGTGTACGATGACCAGCCGGTTTGTCTTGCGCACTGAGTCCAAGATCGTTTCTTCATCAAGCGGGCGTAGGGTGCGCGGGTCGACGACTTCGACACTAATGCCTTCCCGCTCAAGCTGCGTCGCGGCCGTCAAGGCGCGCGGCACCATTGCCATCGTTGCGACAACGGTCACGTCCGTGCCTTCGCGTTTCACGTCGGCCTTACCGATGGGAATGGCATAGAGTTCCTTGGGCACCGGGCCGCCGGCGCCGACATAGGAGAGCTTGGTTTCCAGGAAGATGACCGGGTTGTTGTCGCGGATTGCGGCGACTAACAGACCTTTTGCGTCATAGGGCGTCGACGGCGCGACCACGACCAGACCCGGCACATGGGTGAACCAAGCCTCCAGGCTCTGGCTGTGCTGTGCCGCCATACGGATACCGCCGCCCTGCGGGCCGCGCACGACGAGCGGTACCGTTGGCTCACCGCCCAGCATATAGCGGAATTTCGCCGCCTGGTTGACCAGCATATCCATGGTCAGTGCGATGAAGTCGAAGATTTGAATTTCAACAACCGGCCGCATACCCGCGATGGCGGCGCCGACGCCGCAACCGACGAAGGTTGCCTCGGAGATCGGCGTGTCGCGGACGCGCTCCTCACCAAACTGGTCGATGAGACCTTTGGTAACGGTGAATATACCGCCTGTCTCACCGACATCCTCGCCCATGACAAAGACGCTATCGTCCCGAGCCATTTCCTGGCTTAGGGCTTCATTTAGTGCTTCTGGGAAGCTGAGTTCGCGGTCGGAGGCTGGCCCCGGTTCGGTGTAGGTTGCATGCGGCGAATAGACGGCTGCCTCCATCATGCCGACGCTCGGTTCTGGGCTGTCCTTTCCGTATTGCACGGCGGATTCCACTTCGGCTTCGATCTCCTTGCCGATCGCGGTAATGCGTTTGCGCGTGACGGTCTTGGTGTCGACCAATGCTTTCTCGATCAGCTTCATCGGGTCTCTTGCGATCCATGCCTCGACTTCCTTTTCGGGACGCGGATCGTTCAGGTTCGCGCGCAGCGAATGCTGTCCCCAACGATAGGTAAGCGCTTCGATTAAGGTCGGTCCCTCGCCGGCCCGCGCCCGCGCTACCGCTTCCTCGACGACGTTGTAGACTTCCGTGGCGTCATTGCCGTCGATGGTTATGCCAGGAACTTGATAGCCGATTGCCCGGTCGGAAATCTGCGCCGCCGACGTCGTACGTTTGTAGGACGTGCTGAGCGCATACTGATTATTCTCGCAGATGAATAGCACCGGCAGTTTCCAGACCGATGCAAGGTTCATGGACTCATGGAATATGCCTTGATTCGATCCACCATCGCCGAAGAAGGCGACCACGACCTGATCGGTGCCGCGCAGTTTCGCGGCCAAGGCGGTGCCGCAGCTGAGCGGCATGGCCGCGCCGACGATCCCATTCGCACCAAGGATGTTCAAGTTCAGGTCGGCGATATGCATCGACCCGCCGAGACCGTGGCAGTAGCCGGTGTCGCGGCCCATCAATTCGGCCATCATACGGTCGAGCTTGGCGCCCTTGGCGATGCAGTGGCCGTGGCCGCGATGATTGCTGGCCATATAGTCGTCGTCGCGAAGGATTTCGCCAACGGCGGAGGCGATCGCTTCCTCGCCGATATAGCTGTGCGCGGTGCCCTTCACTAAGCCTTCTTGAAACAGGTCCGCGGTGCGCTCCTCGAAAGCGCGAATGCGGCGCATCGTCGTGTAAATAGATTCAAGTTTTTCTGGTGGAAGGGTGAGGTTCGAATTGTCGCCTTTCGCCGCGCGTGCCGTCGCCATGCCAAGCTCCTTAAAGCAGTCGATCCGTGATTAATATGAAGTTTAACAACATACGGCATGGTAGGTCACGGCTGCCGCCGACGCCGCCTCTCGCCAGGTGGATAGGCGGGAACCGGGGCCGTGCCGCGACGGGCCCGCGTTTTCCCAATTGCCCTTGTTGGAAGACCGTTTATCGCCCCCAATGCGATTGTCGCCCCGTATGGCAAGGTCAGCACGGTTAAGATTGCAACCCATAACAAGGCATCAATGTGCCACGTGTCATTTGTTGTCGTGAAACCAATTGTCGCTATGACCAAACAGATGAAAATAGTTATTTCCTCGGTTGCCATAGTCAGGCCACGAAGGAGTCGCGGACCGCGTTGGCATTTCGGTGTGCGATTGAAAGGCCGCGAAGACGTGAAAAGCCCGCTGATCACCGCCTTGGCGACGGTATGGCTAAGCGCGAGACCCGCAAGGGCGGCTTTCGCCCGATCCCGCTTCGAACATTGTTCCCCATGCCCGTAAAGTTTGAACAAACGCCATTGCCGAAACAGGAAAGTGGCCAAGGAGGGTGCCAGAAAGGCCGGCGACGGTAATTCGGTCGTGTCTGGCGAGGCTGCTAAAACCCCGGTCCAGACGATGGCGGCGAGGGTGAAAAGAAATCCCGCGGCATCGGATATCCAGGGGAACCACCCCGCAAGATACTGAAGCCGTTGACCATGGGATAACTTCGTATCTTTTCCAACCGCGAGCCACCGCCAGCGCCGTTTGAGAATTTGCATGGCGCCGTATGCCCACCGATAGCGCTGTGCCTTGTATGCGTCGAGGCTGTCCGGCATTACACCTTGTCCGAAGGATTCCGCGACATAAGCGGATTTCCACCCCTTATGCGCCAACCGAAGGCCAAGCTCGGCGTCCTCGGTAATGCACCAGTCCGCCCAACCGCCCGCCGCTTGTAGCGCTTCGCGACGAATTAGTGTCATTGTGCCGTGCTGAATGATGGCGTCGGCCTCATTACGCCGAACCATCCCAATTCGGAAGAATCCGGCATATTCCCAGAAACAGAAGTTCTTGAAGGTGCCTTCCTGCTGATCCCGGTAATCTTGCGGCGATTGTATGAAGCCAATGGCGGTGTCGGCAAAAAGCGGGATGAGTGATTTCAGCCATTCGCGAGATACGACATAGTCGCTATCGATTACGGCAATGATCTCGGCATCGCCCGCGCTATGTTCCAATGCACGATCGAGCGCACCACCTTTGTATCCGGAAAGCTGTTTGTAGCTATGGAACTGGAACCGCCGACCGAGAGCGACACAGTGTGCCTGGGCCGCGGCGCGAAGTGATGGAATGTCGGTGTTATTGTCCAGCACGATAACTTCATAGTTTGGATAGTCGAGAGACGCGAGCGCGGAGAGCGTTTGACGAACCAACGGCGCCGGTTCGTTACAAATCGGAACGTGAATGGAAACTTTCGGAAAACCCTCCGGTGGAATTTCGTGCTCGTGGACTGGCGTGAACTTCCGCTGCAAGGGCCCCGCCCACATTAAGTCCGTTGCCTCCAAGGTATCGACAAAGACCCCAATCAAGAGGAATAGGGTGGCGCCATACAAAATCCCCCAAACTGCAAGTTCGGTTATTGATAGGTACAGACTTGCCATGGGGATCAACGCCCAGGCCAATGTGCTGCCGATAGCTTGAGTGACTACTACGAGAAGTACCGCGCCCGGTGGGCTGAGAGCCGGTTGAAATCGCGCGTAACCGAGATAAAGAATGGCGCCAACTATGATGGCGAACATCGCCCAATTCATCCAGTCGTCCCGTTCCCGTACGGTACCGGTCCAAGAAAACTTAACCTTGCGATCGATATCGAACAGCCCCCAATAGCCGCCGGCCATGCCTTCGGATGTGATTTTCCAAGGCTGGTCGAACGCTTCGACAATGAAATAATTTATGCTCGTGCCACTAATCGCGTTCAGAAATTCCCGAAGGAACCGGGCTTGATTGACTTGATTCGCCCGCGCGCCGCCGATGGCGCGTCCGGCGCTGGGCCAGCCGACTTCCGTCAAGACAATTGGTTTATCTGAATAGGTGCTTTGAATTCGCTTTAGTTTTGCCAAAAGGTGAGGAACCGCATCCCCTATGGACACGCCTTCCCAATAAGGCAATATCTGGACGCCAATGAAATCGACGGTGTCGGCCAGCGTTGGGTTGTCGAGCCAAACATGCCAGGGTTCCGCGGTACTGACAGGCGTTCTTATTTGGCGCTGAACATCGGTAATTAATGCAATTAGCGCTTCTTTCGATACGTCCTGGCGCAGCAAAGCCTCGTTGCCGACCAAAACGCGATCGATATTCTTGTGCCGCTTCGCAATGTCGATCAGGGCGTTGACTTCGCGTTGATTGCGAACGCTGTCCTTGCTAATCCAAGCACCGGGTGTGATGGAAAGCCCAAGCGTGTTTGCGTGCGCCGGAATGGTTTGCAGCGCGCCAAGCGTACTGTAGGTACGGATGTTCCGGACACGATCTTTCAGTAGAGCGAGGTCGTGTTTTATTGTTTGTTCATTCGCGTCGCTGCCGTTTACCGGATTTTCACCTCTTTCGTACGGGCTGAAGGATAGGCCGGAAATCTTATCGCCGTTCCAATCGGGTACGTTGTGTGGGCGATAAATAACCGCCCAGATCGCCAAGTTCACGAGTACGCCAAGTGCTAATATGAACAGCGTATTGCGATTCAACGGGCGGCATGACCCGCGCTGAAATGGAGCGCTTTCAAAATCGTGCGATTGATGTCGTCCATCCGGCCGAGAGCGGGCCGCGTAGGGCGCAAACCAGGGTGAAAACCCGCACCGACAAAACGTTCGAGGACGTTCGGGTCGCGAGTCAAAATGTGCACGGGTACGGACCAGGACGCATTTTTCCCGCTGATCGCGGCCGGAGGTTGGTGGTCACCAGAAACGATTATAAATGCATCTTTCGGCGCGCGATGTTCGAGAAATCCCTTGAGCAACTGCAGGTCGTATTTAATCGTGCGGAGGTATCCGGCGGTCAAATCGCTCCAATCCGGCTTCAAAGCAAGCGCCGCATCTCGCGATGCTGGGTCGAACGGTTCCGGATCGGTCATACGTGACCAGTTTGGCTGGTAGGGTGGTGTTGGGCCAAATGGCATGTGACTCATTATACTTGCAAACATGACAAAGAGAGGTTTGCGGTTGGGGGGAGCCATTTCGCGCTGATACATCGCTTCAAGACTGAATTGGTCGGGGATCGTCCACCAGCCGAAAGGGGGACCACCGTAATTCAAGTCGCGCGCATCCAGGATATGATCGAACCGCAATGATTGCCCCTCTGGCCAATCCAGCTTGATGCCTGGAAGCAATGCGATCGACCGATAGCCGGCGGCGCGAAAACGGTCGACCAGGGTTTCGGATGGTTTGGCCAGGAAAAGCCGGTATTCTGATTCGTGCGTGATCCATTGGCCGGACAATGCCGTCGAATGTGCGAGCCAAGACGCACCGCCGAAGGTCGGCGACTCGACGAAGGCCGACGCTACCCGCCATCCCGATTGATCGAGAAAGGCTTGTAGCGAGGCGAAATTTTCTTCCAAGGCCATTCGCATTCGCGGTGTTTCAAAAACGCCCGCGCCATAAGATTCGAGAAATACCAGGAAAGTATCCGATCCATTCAGTATCTTAAGGTTCGATTTGGCTAAGGATTGGGTTTCGTCTGGTTCTGAACTTGTTGCGCGCGCGAGAAATGCCGCTTGCTTTACGTAAACAGGCGTGACTGGCAACGCGAACCACCCTTCCGCCGCGATGTGCTTGCTTCCGAGCCCTGCGCCAAACAGCACTATTGTAAATGTTGCGATCACCGCAAGCGTGCGTCGTGGACCGGTTGCGTGACAGGCTTGGAGAAGAACCGTAACCGAACGCATGATGGCAAAGACGAGTACGCCAATCAACGCGGTGACCGCGAGCGTATAACCTGCAAGCTGCCAGAGCGGCTTGCTTTCGGCGATCATTGAAATTAGGTGCGGGATGTGTGGCGCGTCCCAAAATAAATCAACCGGACGTCCGAACAAGGCCGGCGCGGTTATATCGGCATACCGACCGATGATCAGGATCAGCAAGATCGCGGAGACGGGAATTTTTAGCCGCGAGATCTGCGTCGTTCGCAGCTCCGTGACGATGGCGAGAGCAAAGACGATGAAGGCGATTTCAATGGAAAGTTCCGTCGTGGGCCTAACCCAAGGAGTAGGCCAAATGTTTTGTGTGGTCAGAAGAAGGTTGAGGAAAACAATGGCGGGTACCGCCATCGCTAAATCACGGTAACGCGTCATCGCTGTGAAAATAGGTATTTGATGTTGGCAGCCCTATGCGGTGACAGACGCTGTTCGCGCTTCACATTATTTTCAGTGTCGTGCGCGGGATAAAATTTCGACATGAAATGAAAGGCCAACGAGGAGGAACTGCAAAAATCTGCGACGATATAGCAAACATAAGGTTTATCGCCATCGTATAAAACCTATTTGTTTCATCTATTTATCGAATAATAGTCTTAATTTTTACATGGCTTTTAGCATTGCCCCAACAGGGGAAAGCGGCTTCGCGGTAGCCGCGCCTGGTTCACCAAATAGGTTGACGCGGTGCCAGAAACGATGATCGATTATACGGTATGTCGCGCGGCTAAATGACAATTGGCGGCATTTTTCACAAGGAATGAGGCAGCTTTTGGCTCCGCGAGATAAAAACGATACCGAATCCACCGGCGAGGACACTCAAAGCGCCGAACCGAAACTGGAAATCTCCGCCTCACGGCAGTTCAACAATTGGATCGCGGAACAGGGCCTCAGCCTGGGTTTCACGACCTATCAGGCGGGCAAGGTATTTTTGGTCGGCTTGCGAGATGAGGAACGCCTGTCGATTGAGGAACGCACGCTGTCGCGCTGTATGGGCATGGCGGTATCAGGCAATAGCCTTTGGGTCAGTTCGCTGTATCAAATCTGGCGCTTCGAAAACGTTGTTCCAGAAGGCAAGGCGCATGATGAATACGATCGCATATTTGTACCGAAAGTCAGCTATGTCACAGGCGATTGCGACGTGCACGACCTGGCGGTGGATGCGGATGGTAAGCTTGTTTTTGTGAACACGCTGTTCGGCTGCCTCGCGACCACGAGTGAGACCCACTCCTTTCAACCATTATGGCAACCGCCCTTCATATCGCAGCTTGCGGCGGAAGACCGTTGCCACTTGAACGGTATGGCGATGGTCGATGGTCATCCGAAATATGTCACCGCGGTATCGCAATCCGATGTTGCGGACGGTTGGCGCGACCGGCGCGCGGACGGCGGTGTCGTCATTGATGTTGAGAGCAACGAAATTGCCGTCGGCGGACTGTCGATGCCGCATTCGCCGCGATTTTATGATGGCAAACTTTGGCTGTTGGACTCAGGTACAGGCTATTTTGGTTACGTCGATTTGGACAAGGGTACTTTTGAGCGCGTGACTTTCTGTCCGGGTTATCTTCGGGGCATGTCGTTTCATGGCCACTTCGCGGTTGTCGGGTTATCGAAGCAAAGGGGCAGCCAAACATTCAGCGGCTTGGCTCTGGACGAAGGGTTGCGGGAACGCGATGCCGATCCGCGCTGCGGCTTGCATGTCATCGATCTACGCACGGGCGACGTTGTCCATTGGTTGCGCGTCGAAGGCATAATCGAGGAATTGTACGATGTCGTGCTGATGCCAGGCGTTCGGCGGCCCACGGCCATCGGCTTCGTTTCCGACGAGATCCGCCGGGTCATCAGCGTTGCGCCGACTGGAGCATCTCAGGGATAAGCAGATCCGTTCCCGGTTCCGCTTTTCCCTGTGAATCTGATCTAAAGAACCTCCGTGTTGATGACCATATCCGGATCGAGCTTTCCATCGAGCGCATCCAGTACATTCTGAACACAGACTATTCCCATGCGAAGTGCTGCTTCTTTTGTAACGCCGGCGATATGCGGACTGAAAACAACGTTGTCGAGTGAGAATAACGCGTCGTCACTACGGGGCGGTTCTAAATCAAATACGTCCAGGCCAGCCCCCCGAATCTGACCGTTCTTGAGTGCTTCGTGCAGCGCCGTTTCGTTAACGATGCCCCCGCGCGCGGTGTTAATTAGTATCGCGCTCGACTTCATGCTCTCCAATTCGCCCTTGTCGAAAAGGTCCTGGCTTTCTGGCGATAGCGGTAGGTGCAACGATACATAATCCATGTCGGGAAGCACGGCTCTGAAATCGGCAACAGGTGTGCACCCTGCCGCCAAAATTGAGTCGTCGGCGACATGAGGGTCGGCTACCAGGACATCCATGCCGAAGGCTCGGCAGCGTTCCGCCGTTCGGGTGCCGATGCGTCCGAATCCGATGATCAGGAGTTTCTTTTGCCACATTTCGATCGCGTTGAGTTCCAGACGATAGTCCCAATTGCTGCCACGGACCGCGTGGTCATGCTCGCGCCCCTTCTTGGCCAACTCGAGCATCATGTACAGCGCGGCTTCGGCGACGGCGACGGAATTCGCGGTGCCCACGACCGTCAGCGGTATGCCGCGCTTATTGAGCGCGGCCACATCGACATTGTCGAAACCGACACCATAGCGGGAAACAATCTGCAGGCTCTCGGATTGTTCGATCACGCGCTGTGTGATCTTTGCATTGCGGACGGTGATACCCGCGGCGTCCTTGAGTTTCTCGATCAAGTTCTCTTCCGCAATGTCGGTAATCGCTTCGTAGACGATATCGTCTCGTGCATCGAGCAGCGCTAGAGCGGCAGGCGGCAGCGGTCCCGCAACGATAATTTTCCGAAAGTTGCTATTGTTATCCATCATTTTCCTGCACAGGTAAGAGACTTTGCGGCATGATACAGATTGCATGGCGATGTGAAAGCGCGCCGGTGTTTAAGGTGCGCTTGATAATAAAGGGCAGGCGCCTTGGCAAAGAAGCAAGATAAAAGGAGCGAGCAAAGCGATGTAATCGCGTTTTTGTCTCGACCGGGAAGTTACGGCCTTAGCGGTACGGCGGTATCGCGGATCGATACTCATATTTCAGTAATATTTTTAGCTGGAGACCGTGCGTTCAAGATGAAGCGTGCCCTACGTTTTGCGTATCTTGACTACGCAACGCTGGAAAGCCGGAAACGGTTTTGCGAGGCGGAATTGACCCTAAATCGGCGAACCGCTCCGGAACTCTATCTCCGGGTCGTACCTGTCACCCATGAGCCGGATGGACGATTTTGTATCGGAGGCGAGGGGGCACCGGTCGAATGGCTCCTGGAGATGAAGCGGTTTGCACAAGACATGCTGTTCGACAGGTTGGCGTTGGCTAATCGCCTGCCCCCGGGCTTGATGACCGATTTGGCCGACACGATTGCCGCGTTTCACGACATGGCTGGTGTCGAAACAAAAAAATCCGGTAGCTCGGTTATGACGTGGGTGGTGAATGGTAATGATGGAGAAATCCAAGCGCGAACACCATCGGTGTTCGATCAGAGGATTGTGGATTGCCTGCGGGCGCGGTCTGGAAAAACACTCTCCTCCGTGTCGAAAATATTAGATGAACGCGCGGAAAAAAATCGAATTCGTCAATGCCATGGCGACCTTCATCTTCGGAACATTTGCCTTTTGGATGGTCGGCCAACATTGTTCGATGGCATAGAATTTAACGATGCTATCACACTGATCGATGTTCTCTACGATTTGGCTTTTCTTTTGATGGACCTTGAACACCGGGGTCATCGCGATCTCGCCAACATCGTTTTCAATCGTTACATGGCGATGACCGACGAGTTGGATGGTTTGCCGGCGATGCCTCTTTTCCTGTCATGCCGCGCGGCCGTTCGCGCGCACACGACTGCCGCGGCGGCGTCGGCTCAAGCTGACGCGAGAGAGTCCCAATCCCTATTCGAGGAAGCTCGCGCCTATCTTGAGTTAGCATGTGGCTTTCTCGATACAAAACCCGCCTGTCTCATCGCGGTAGGTGGTTTGTCGGGCACGGGAAAGTCAACCTTGGCCCACAGTTTGTCGCCGTTGATAGGAATGGCTCCGGGCGCGCTTGTTCTTCGCAGCGATGTAATCCGCAAGCGAATGTTTGGCGTTCCGCCCGAGGAAGCGCTCGATGCCGAGGCCTATAGCCCTGAACAATCGGCACGCGTTTATTCCCGCCTCCATCGGGATGCGGTTTCGGCGCTTAGTGCCGGGTACAGCGTGATTACCGACGCGGTCTTTGCGCGCCCGGAAGAACGTGAAGCGATCGCGCAGGTAGCGCGCACGGCTGGCGTCTCTCTGATTGGGTTTTGGCTTTGCGCGCCCGCTGAAACATTACAAAAGCGCGTTTCGAACAGAGCCGAAGATGCGTCGGATGCCGATGCGAACGTTGTTCGCCAGCAGTTGAACTACAATATCGGCGACGTCGGTTGGCATGTCATAGACGCGAGTGGTAGCGCCAACGACACCCTTGCGGTGGCGCGTGAATTCGTTGCGGACTATTTCGAATAGACAGTCCGAATCATTCCTTCAGGGTGCGGATGTAGGCGATAATATTCTCGATCGTGCGCCGGTCGATCTCGAATTTAGGCATTGGGGGATGCGGGTCATGCAGCCACGCCCGCAAACGCGCATCGGTATAACGGGGGTCGTTTGCGATCTGGGCGAAGGGCGGTCCCACGTCGGAGGCGCTTTTGTTGTCGTCCGAGAGGTGGCAGGACACGCACCATTGTTTCGTGAGTGCCTTACCCTGTTGTGGGTCCGCGGCGACACTGGCATGTGTTGTCGTGATTAAAAGTGCCAGCGCGAGAAAGATGGTGCTTTTTTTAACAGACTGTTTTTTCACGGGGCGTACACTCGCTGAATGTAAAGGGGCGCTTTGAAGTTTCCCGAATGGCGTCAAAACTACGACTATCTTCGCAATGCACTTTGACCATCGTGACGTCACCGTCTTTCGTTTCGCGTTCGATGATGTGACTGAAAAACGTGACACGACAGATATGCATGAGCCAAATTTCTTCCGTGACGGCCGCGCGCCATTCCTCGGGTTCGTCTGAATTCACGGGCAACGCGATTAGCAATATCGCTGCAATGCAGACGATCGCTACCAGTGACAGCCAGATGAGTCGGTGCTTGCAAGTCATAGCGTGAGTTTGCGTGAAACACGGGGCTTTGGCGTTGATCTGCGTCAAACCGCATCGGGCTCTTGGTTTTGTTCGTTTTAGCCTAACTCCGGCAGGTCATCGGCCATTAGCGTTTCTTTTTCGAGGAGGCGCTCCGCGGTTTTGTCCAAAATGGCGCGATGCCGGCTTAAGACACCCGTTGCTCGGTCGAAGGCGGCCGCGATAAGGGCTCTTACCGATCGATCGATCGATTGCGCGGTTTCCTCGCTGTAGCGGCCCTGTCGACCTTGAGAACCGAGGTCCCCCAGGAAGAGGGGCCCTTCGTCGATATAGGTGGCGTGCCCTAGTTCCGGATCCATCCCGTAACGCGTGACCATATTAAGGGCGATTTCGGTTGCCTTACTCAAATCGTCGGATGCGCCGGTTGATATTTCCTCAAAAACCAGCACTTCCGCGGCACGTCCGCCCAGTAATACGGCCATTTTGTTCTCCAACTCGGTGCGATTCATCAAATAGCGGTCTTCCGTAGGGCGCTGGATCGTGTAACCAAGGGATCCAATGCCGCGGGGAATGATTGAAACCTTATGAACGGAATCGGTTTGCGGTAGGGCTTTTGCGACAAAAGCGTGTCCAAGCTCGTGGTAGGCGACAATTCTACGTTCCTCCGGGTTCATGAGGCGATTTTTCTTCTCCAAACCGGCGACGATCCGCTCGATCGCCATCGTAAAATCGTTGTTGGTGACGGAATCGCCACCGCGCCGGGTCGCCATGATCGCCGCCTCGTTGACGAGATTGGCCAAGTCGGCACCGGAAAACCCTGGCGTCAGCGCGGCGATTTCCGTGACCGAAACGCTGTCGGCAAGGTGTATTTTCTTCAAATGAACCTTGAGAATAGCTTCACGGCCAACCTTGTCCGGCCGGTCCACCAGCACCTGTCTGTCAAAACGGCCCGCGCGCAGCAAGGCGGGGTCGAGGATTTCCGGCCTATTGGTCGCGGATAGCAGAACGACGCCGACGCTGCTATCGAAGCCGTCCATTTCGCTGAGCAGTTGATTGAGGGTCTGTTCCTTTTCGTCATTGCCGCCACCCATTGGCGCGGCGCCGCGTGCGCGGCCGAGGGCATCGAGTTCGTCGATAAAGATGATACAAGGCGCTGTTTTTCGCGCCTGTTCAAACAGATCGCGAACCCTTGCCGCACCGACGCCAACGAACATCTCGACGAACTCGGATCCATTGATCGAAAAGAACGGCACCCCAGCTTCGCCGGCGACCGCTCGCGCGAGCAGGGTCTTACCGGTACCCGGCGGACCGACCAACAGGACACCTTTGGGAATACGCGCGCCGAGCCGGCCATAGGTTCCTGAATCCTTGAGGAATTGGACAATCTCGTTCAGTTCTTCCTTCGCTTCGTCGACACCGGCCACATCGTCGAAGGTTACCTGTGTGTCTTTCTCCATATAGACTTTGGCTTTGCTCTTCCCAACCGACATGAAACCACCCATGCCGGACTGGTTTGCAAAACGGCGAATGACGAACATCCAGAGTCCGAAGAAGACAGCAATCGGCACGACCCAAGAAAGTAAGTTTGCGAGGAACTTGCTCTCGACGATGCCGGTATACTCTATATCGAACTTTTCGAGGTCTTCGGCCAAATCCGGCTCTACGCGCAGCGTATGGATATGGGTCTGACCGTCGGCGCGTGCCGCGCGGAGGGTGCCGCGGATATAGTTTTCCGCGATGCCTATTTTAGCGATTTGATTGTTTTGCAAAAGCCGCTGGAACTCGCTGTAAGGTATCGTTTGCACGGCCTGACGGTCACTCCACCACTGCTGTAGGAGCACCACGGCCCAAACAGCGGCAATCACGTACCAAATGTTAATTTGCGTTTTCTTTTCCATCGCTACGCGCCTCTAAATAGGTGACGGCAGGTGCTTACGCGCTGACCCAAATCAATTCCTTTGATACCAGTCGTCACTTTGGCTGGCATACGTTGCGTCAGTTCGCTATTTTCCGACCGCCATTTTTTGACCTGCTGAATTCCAATGTCATTGATTCGAATGGAACGATACATCACGTAGTTCACTTCGGTGAGTCGTAATCATCCAAAACGTAAATGTTGCTACTGCTAAACGACGAAGACTTAACAACACAACCCACGCTATCGCATTGAAATCTTATTAAAACATGCTGCATATCAACGAATTGACATACCGTATAGGCGGCCGCGTCTTGCTCGAAGATGCGTCGGTGGCGGTGCCGCGCGGCCACAAGATTGGGCTTATCGGCCGCAACGGTGCCGGGAAGTCGACTTTGCTGCGGCTCATCATGGGAGAGTTGGAAGCCGATGGCGGAACGCTGAATTTGCGGAACGGCGCGCAAGTTGGAACGGTTGCGCAACAGACCCCAGAGGGGACGCAGTCGCCGCGTGACTTCGTGCTTGCCGCTGATGTGGAACGCACGGCCTTGCTGGCTGAAGCCGAGGAAACGACGGATCCACATCGTATTGCCGAGGTGCACACGCGGCTTGCCGACATTGGTGCGGAAACCGCACCGGCGCGGGCCGCGGCTATTCTTGCTGGTCTCGGGTTCGATGAAGAAGGACAGACACGGCCCCTAAACACATATTCCGGTGGCTGGCGGATGCGGGTCGCACTCGCGGCGACCTTGTTTTCGGCGCCCGATCTCCTACTACTCGACGAACCCAGCAACCATCTCGATCTCGAAACCCGGCTCTGGCTGGAAAATCATCTCGTTTCCTACCAGGGCACGATCATCCTGGTCAGCCATGACCGGAACTTGCTCAACACCATCGTCGATACGATCGTTCACCTCGATGACTGCAAATTGACGGTGTATCGTGGCAATTATGATTGGTTCGAAAAGGAACGCCGCGAACGAATGGCGCTTAAAGCCGCTCAATTTTCCAAGCAATTGGAACAGCGTAAGCACATGCAGGCGTTTGTCGACCGGTTTCGCTACAAGGCGAGCAAGGCGCGCCAAGCGCAATCCCGTTTGAAGGCGCTCGAACGCATGGACGAGTTGCAACCGGTACGGCCGGATCATGAGGTGGCGTTTGATTTCCCAAATCCGGATCAAATGGCACCACCGCTGATAGCACTCGATAATGCCAGCGTCGGCTATGCGCCGGGCGAAGCCGTGTTGAACCGCGTCGGTTTGACCTTGGACATGGATGACCGGATTGCCTTGCTCGGCGAAAACGGCAACGGCAAGACGACATTGCTGCGCCTGCTTATGGGCGAATTGAAACCGATGTCCGGATCGATCCGCCATTCCTCGAAAATGCGTGTTGGATATTTCGCGCAAGAGCAGGCGGATGCCTTCGATCCGGAACGGACCGCGAAAGAGGAGCTAGCACTGCGCATGCCAGGGGCGACCGAAACCAAGATACGGTCGCATCTTGGACGGTTCGGACTCACGCAGGAACGGGCGGACGTCAAAGTGGCGTCACTTTCCGGTGGCGAAAAGGCGAAGCTGCTTTTTGCCTGTATTACCCGCGATGCGCCGCATGTATTGCTATTGGACGAGCCGACAAATCATCTCGATATCGACTCCAGACAGGCGTTGGTCGGCGCGATCAGTGCCTATCAGGGCGCCGTTATCCTGGTAACCCACGATCTGCATTTGGTGGAACTTTGCGCCGACAGACTTTGGGTGGCGCGACATGGCACCTGCCAAGCCTATGACGGCGATATCGCCGATTATCGCAAGACGGTGTTGGAATCGCGCCGTGCGGCGCGCCGCCGCGATAAAGGCGAGCGGGCCTCGAACGATGCCAGGCAGGACCGCCGTGAAGCGCGCCGGGCCAGTGCGAGCGCCCGGACGGCAAGGGCTTCCCAACGCAAAGCGGCGGCGGCGGCGGAACGGCGTCTTGAGGTGTTGGGCAAGGAAAAGTCCGTAGTCGAGGCGAAATTGGCTGACCCGGCCCTCTATAAGGGTCCACCATTTGAAATCGCCATGCTGAACAAACAACTATCCGATTTGGACCGAAAAATTAACGCCGTCGAGGCGGAGTGGCTTGCCGCTGAAGAGGCGATGGGCTAGCCAATTAACTACTAACGAAAAACAGAGCGGATGGCGTAATGCTGACGGCGAAGACCGAACGGCCTCGGGTCGTGGCGAAACAGAAGGGCGAGGGCCCGAATTACGTACTCCTTCATGGCGGCATGGGCTCTTGGAACCATTGGGCCCGCAACATCGAAGCACTGGCGGCGCATTTCAGCGTCTACGCGGTTGATTTGCCGGGCTACGGCGCGTCGCCGGATGTGGATCGTGAAATGAGCGGTGCGGAGTACAGGGCCTTGGTTTGCCGTGCTGTTGGGGAAATGCTTGGCGATGACGCACCGTTCCATTTGACCGGGTTTTCGTTCGGCGCGGCGTTGAGCTCTGGCGTCGCCGCCCATTTTGGCGATCGGGTCGAGCGATTGTCCTTGATTGGCGCGAGCGGTTTCGGAAAGCCCGAAGGGCGGGTAGTGAAGACGCGCAGCTATAAGTCCGCCGCTGGCGATGAGGCGAAATACCGTGAGATCGTGCGGGAAAATTTGCTCGCCTTCATGCTGAGCGATCCGGATACGGTCGATGACGATGCGATCGATTTTCATGGCGGCAATGTCGGCCGAACCCGCTTCGACAGCCGTAAGGTCAGTTGGGGCGATACACAGCGTCACGATCTCGCAAAAATCACCTGTCCTCTGCAGCTCATCTGGGGGGCGAATGATATTACCGCCTATCCATCGATTGACGACCGGGTCGCTCTATGCCGCGAGCGCGTGCCGAATTTGCGGATAAATGTCATTCCCGGCGCGGCGCATTGGGCGATGTATGACAGCGCCGAAGCGGTTAACCGCTTGCTGCTAGACTTTCATGTTGCGTCCGCCAATTGACGCTTTAAGCAACGTAGCGCAAGCTTGCACCGGGTCAGAAAGTAGGAGGCCAGAAGAATGCGGTTTCAAGATAAAGGTGTCATCGTAACCGGCGCGGGTAGCGGTATAGGCCGCCAAACCTGTTTCGAGTTCGCGCGTGAGGGCGCTGTCGTCGCCGCCAGCGATATCGATATTGCGATGGCTCAACGGACGGTCGAGGAAATCACTCAGGAGGGCGGTAAGGCCCACGCGTTTACCGTCGATGTCACGGATCCAAAATCGGTCACCGACTGTGTGGCTGCGGCTGCGAATACACTTGGCAACCTCGATGTGCTCGTCTGTAGCGCAGGAATTCGGGAGATCGTACCGGTCCTGGAGTTGTCGCACGAGGAATGGGGCCGAGTGATAAACGTGAATATTACGGGAGTTTTCCTCTGCTGCCAGGCCTTTGGCCGCCATCTCGTGGAGGCGGGGAAACCGGGCGCGATCGTTAATCTAGCTTCGACTTTGGGCGTTGTCGCATCGCCGAACCGTGCCGCCTATACGGCCTCGAAGCATGCCGTCGTCGGGCTGACAAAAGAAATGGCCATGGAGTTTGGCGAGAAAAACATTCGGGTCAACGCTGTCGGACCCGGTGTGATCCGCACGCCGATGACCGAACGTTACTTCCAGGATGCCGAATACGCGGACAAGATCCGCAGTGTCCATGCAATGAACCGGTGGGGAGAACCGCCTGAAATAGCCAAGGCGATCCTATTCCTTGCTTCAGATGACGCGAGTTTCTGCACCGGTACGACCTTGATCGTCGATGGTGGGTGGACGGCAGGGAAGACACTTTGAAGCTGGGCATCGTTTCCGACATCCATTGTAATATCGAGGGATTGAATCAGGCACTGGAGTTAATGGGGCCGGTCGACGATTTGTTGTGCCTTGGGGACAGCATTTTTGAATATAGGTTTTCGAACGAAGTTGTCGGAAAACTGCGGGAATTGGGTGCCCATACCATCCAGGGAAATCACGAGGAGGTTTTTCTTGGTCCGCTAGGTGCGCGGGCCCGGGAACGCGAAGGGATCGACAAGGAGCTTTTGCAGTGGCTTGCCAATAGGCCCTCGCGGATGGCGTTGCACTATGGCAATAGAACCGTACTGATGGTCCATTCGACCCCCTGGGAGCCCCGAGGGACCTATGTATATCCGCACAGCCCATTGCTAGAACGCTTTGGTGAGGAGGATGCGGACTTTGTGCTCTTTGGGCACACCCACCAGCAACTGGTGCGCCGTTTCGGCGATACTTTGGTGGTGAATCCTGGATCGACTGGCGATGGGCGCGACCAGCGGAACGACCGTCAATTGAGCTATGCGATCCTCGATACGGAAACGGCGGAAGCCGAGGTCATCGATTTTCCTGATCCCGCGCGCGCTAATCTCCAGGCCGCTATGGTTCGGGGTTAATGTAGATTCTAAGAAATCCGCGCCAGCGCTTCTCGGAACGTCACGGTGGCATCGGTCATGGTATCGGCGACCAGGTTCCGGGCGCGAACCAACTCAGTTTCCAGCATCCACCGCGCTTCACCATCCGGCAGGCCGTCAAGTTGCGGAACGTCGAAGAGGACCGGGATCATGCTGCCCTGCGGCGTGTAGCCATAGGGGTCGTGACCGTAGGTTCCCTTTGCCGTGCTGGCGAGTGGGATCAGGAGCCGGTTCACCCGCTTCATCGCTTCGTTGAGGATCGTCGCGGGTTGTTCGTCGAGCGAGGCGTCTTGAGCATAGCGTTTGCGCCAATCGCCCACCGCTGTATCAAACGCCGTGGCCGCCTCGTGGAAGTTTCGCGCACGTTGCAACGCACCGTCGAGGTCGATTGACCGGCCCGGTTTCTGCAATGCGGTGAGCCGCTCGACAAACTGAGCCGCCGCGTCAGAGAATTCAAAGGGCAATACGGTTTCCGTACACAGACCCCACAAATATCCGGCATAGACCTTCAAGTGCACGGCCAGAAAGTCGAGATCGATCTTATCCATGTTGCATTCGATGGAATGGTGCCACCATCCAAGCCGGGCCAAGCCGGTATCCTGTAACTCCTGCTCGGTATAGTGCCCGATGCCGTACATGCTCGGAATGCCGAGCCCCATGAATGACGCGTCGCCACCTTTCGGCAATCGGTGCCAATAATGCTCCCGGTTGCCGACATGGCGCGCTTCGACCGATTGGTGAAAGCGGCGCAGCTGCACGTTGGAACCCGTGCCCCAACGCGTCGTACCGACACAGGCCGGCTGATCGATCTGCATATAGGCGCAGCCATGATCGCGCAGCCGGTCCCAATTTTGGTCGGCGAACCAAGACGACCCAACCATGGTGCCGGTTTCGTGGGCGGTCCAGAAACCACAAACCAAGCCACGTTTTAGCTTGTCACGATGCAGATTGATGACACGGGCCAGTTCAACGATGCAGGCGTTGCCGGCGGCGTTGTCCGTGGCGGCTTGGCCGAACCAGGAATCTTGATGGCCGCCGAGTAGGACGAAATCATCGCTTTGGGAGCTGGGAACCTCACCAGAGGTGACTTGAATGTCGCGCCAGCCGTTTTCAACGATGGCCTGGAAATGGACTCGGACCGTGCCCTTTTCGCATTGTGCCTGCAAACGCAGCCCGGCGGTGCGGGCGATGCCGATCGCCGGGACCGTTGCCATCTCCGTCAGGATCGTCTCGCGTGTTGGATTGCCCCACGCCGGTTTAACCGAACCGAAGGGAACAGCGGTGTTGTCAGGGGGCCCCCAATTCATCAGCACCACGCCAATCACGCCCTTTCCCGCGGCGATCCGAAGCTTTTCATGGCGCGCCGGGTGGTAGGACGTCTCGGCGAGAATGATCCTGCCGGCGACCGATTTGCCTTCATAATCCGCTTCCGCGCCGGACCCGACAAAGACCAGCTCGCCGCTTATGCCTTCAGGGCCAGTGGGAACGCTATGGCCGCACGTAAAGGCTTCGATCGCTTCTTCCGGGGTGCTAAGGACCCTCAACATGGTCGGTTCGGGAAAACTGACGAGCCCCGGCAGATCATGGACCTTGGCGTTAATCCCATGCTGGTTTAAGGCGCCGGCATTGTATTCCGCCGCGCGGCGCGCGTTTTCGGTGCCCGCCAACCGCGAGGGAATCTCCAGGCAGATATGTTCCATGTGTCGTCGAACATTGTCGACGGACAATTCAGAGATAAGGTTTTCTTCGCTCATGCCGGTCACCATCGTTTGAGTCGGTTCATGGATAAATCGCGTGCTTTATTAGGATTTAGTCTTGCCCAGACGCCAAGGCGGCGCAAGAGACCGGAATGCGGACCAGTCGTTGAATAGGGCTTGCTCCAGGGCGTGAAGCTTGTGCGCGTGCCAGTCGAGGACCATCCCTGCGCCGAGCTGGGCGCGATCGTTCGGTTGCGGGAAGTTGGGTGAAGGGCGCATGAGTTCTTCGATAAGAAGGCTGGCTTGTGTGATGTCATTCAATTGTCCGAATTGGCTCTGCAGCCGTGCCAGTTTTTTCCGGAAAAGCTTGGAATTCCGGCTGCTGAAAAGCGAGCCGAGTAAATCCACGATATAACGCAGCTTTTTCACCTTGATCCGGACCTGATGCCGTTGCGCCGGCGTTTGCGATTTGAGCCCCTTGCCCGCCTTGATGAGTTTTCGGTACGGGCGGTTCAAGATTGAGCGGGCATGCTCGTTAATGGGCGAAAGGATGGGGGGGCGGATCAATTTTTTTCGGGGCAACCACCCTTCGGTGGCCGCGAAGGCCGTCAGGCTCAGGATTAGTTTTGCATAACGGTCGGACTTCAAGGTTGCCCGTACGAGTTTGTACCCGGCGCGCTGGCGCGGTTTGGCCAAGGTGGCAAGCGCTGTGATGGCGCGCGGGTCAACGCCAATTCCCTCGACGATTGCGAGTGTTTCCATGAGAAATACATCCCATTCCCGAGCCGGGCCAAGCGATGATCCTAACCACCGTAGTTCCTTTTTTAGCCAAACCACCCGCGCGGGTTCGAAATAGCGATGGTACACCGATAGGGAAGACCGTATCCGGCGTATGGACACACGCATTTGATGGACGCCTTCGGAGTCTTTGCCGTCGAGCGCCGCGGCTTCGTTGTCGATAATATTGCCGATACAGCCGTTGATGATCTCGCTCAGGGTTTGGCTGACCGATAGAGTTCGACCGAGTCTGAATTTCGGTAACTTCGTGCCTCTGACTTTCGCATCGTTCAAAAGCGCATAGCCACGATCGGATTTCGTGGTCCGAGATAGACGCAAGGGACAGGCATCATGAATCCTTTTTATGAGGCGATAGAATTCTTCCGGCTCACCCTGTAGGAGTTCGAGTTCGCATTCGGCGAAACGCTGTGTCTTTTCTCCCGCTTGAACGACGCCCTTGTCGAGCGCTGCTTCGACTTTCAAATTTGGTCCGTTTTTGCTGGACTGCTGGATGACCGTTTTCTGGCGATGAAACTTCACAAAGACCTTTTCGTGCAGGTCGCACTCGTTAACAGTGCCAATCTTCCGGCGTGCCGCTTTGGGGATGGCCTCCAATTCCAGTTTTTTGCCGTTAACAGGTTGCTCCCATTCCGCCCGGTCCAAGGCGCCGCCGCCACGCCCGGCTTTGATCGTTTGAATATAGTTACCATTGGCGCGACGAACGCGGACAGCGACGCCTTTCTTGGAAAACCGCTGCTCCGGCGTATCGAAATAATGCGTTTCCAGGTCGACGGCTTGCCAAATCAGGCGGGCAGGGGTTGCCGAATTTACGGCGCGTTTGAACGCCGCAAGATCGTGGGCGGTACAGGAAAGCTTCAGCTCATACTCCCGGGGTGTTTTTCCCGATGGTGTCATTGTTCTCCCCTGCCGTCGTCATGGGTGATTATGCCGCAAAGTGACGAAACACCAATAAATGCGGCAAATTTTGACGGCATCAAAAGTCACCGAAGAACATTGGTTCTTTGGGTTTGACCTTTGCAAGGGCAATTTGCGGGCTGCTCGCTTTGTAACAAGGTTGTCATAACTGTTTCTTTTACAAAATGCAGAGTAGGATAAGCTGAGGAGAATGTGGGTAAACCGATGGACGCTGAAATTTTAAAGAGCGCGCAATCAAAGCGTATAGGCGGCGCCAAACCCGAGCCAGATGATAAAGACGCCGGTTCCCCAGTTATTACGATGGAGTCGCCCGAGCGGTTTATTAACCGCGAACTCTCATGGCTTGCCTTCAATGAACGAGTTCTAGAAGCGGCTGAGAATAAGAAGCATCCGTTGCTTGAGCGGCTTCGCTTCTTATCGATATCGGCGAACAATCTTAATGAATTTTATATGGTCCGGGCCGCTGGATTGCGCGGCCAGGTTGAAGCGAAGGTTGATGTTCTGAGCCAGGAAGGCATGACACCGCTTCAACAGCTGGAACTCGTCAATGCACGCGCGATAGGACTTATGCACGATCAGCAGAAATGTTGGCGGCGTCTCGTTCGTTTGATGAGCGATGAGGGCATTCATGTTCTCGAAGCGACGGAACTTCGTCCGGCGGATAAGAAGTGGCTGCGGAAATTCTTTCTCGAAAAACTGTTCTCCGTACTGAGTCCGATCGCGGTCGATCCGGCGCATCCGTTCCCATTTTTGCCCAATCTTGGATTTGCGCTGGTTCTCGCGCTTAAAAAGGGGCGTCGGAAAGAGACGCTGAACGCCTTGGTTGCGCTGCCGCGCCTGGTTGAGCGGTTTATTCGCCTCCCTGGCAAGGAATATCGGTTTGTCGCGCTTGAGACCGTAGTGATGATGTATGTCGATCGGTTTTTCCCAGGTTTCAAGATTGCCGAGGTAGGGCAATGCCGTGTGCTGCGGGACAGTGACATTGAAATCGAGGAAGAAGCCGAGGATCTGGTCAGGTTATACGAAAGCGCGCTCAAGGAGCGGCGGCGGGGCTCGGTCATTCGCCTGACCATCAACGATGATATGTCCGCCGGCCTGCGCAAATTTCTTGTGAAGGGGCTCGATGCGGCGCCGGAGACGGTGTTTGCCCTAAATGGTTTGCTGGGGCTGGCGGATACCGGCGAGCTTATCGTCAATACGCGGCCCGATCTGGTCTTCGCACCCTACGCGGCTCGTTTCCCGGAACGCGTCCTGGATTTTGGTGGTGATTGTTTTCAGGCGATCAAGGCCAAGGATTTCGTTGTCCATCATCCTTATGAAAGCTTTGATGTTGTTGCCCAGTTTCTGCGGCAGGCGGCAGATGACCCAGATGTCATCGCCATCAAACAAACGCTGTATCGGACTAGCGAGAACTCGCCCATCGTCGCGGCGCTAATCGATGCGGCGGAAGCCGGAAAATCGGTCACCGCATTGGTCGAAGTGAAGGCGCGCTTCGATGAGGAGCGCAATATCCGATGGGCGCGCGATTTAGAGCGTGCCGGTGTACAGGTCGTCTACGGCTTCGTACATCTGAAAACGCACGCCAAGATTTCGTTGGTTGTCCGCCGCGAAGGCGACCAGTTCCAAAGCTACTGCCATTTTGGGACGGGCAATTATCATCCGATCACCGCGCGGATCTATACCGATCTTTCCTTCTTCAGCTGTGATCCGGCTCTCTGCAGGGATGCGGCCTGGCTGTTCCATTTCACCACCGGCACAGCCGGCCCTGTTGAGATGGAGAAATTGTCGGTATCGCCGGTGAATATGCGCGAAACAATAATCGGCCTTATTAAGGATGAGATTAAATATGTACGCCGAGGCCGGCCGGGGACGATTTGGGTAAAGATGAATTCCCTGGTCGATGGCGAAATCATCGACGCGTTATACGGGGCGTCGCGGGCTGGTGTGAAAATTCACTTGGTTATTCGCGGTATCTGTTGTTTGCGGCCTGGGGTTCCTGGATTGTCGGAAAACATAACGGTCCAATCGATCATTGGCCGTTTCCTGGAACATGCCCGCATCATCTGTTTTGGCGGCGGTCACGAGATGCCTTCGGGGAAAGCAAAGGTTTTCATTACATCCGCCGACTGGATGCCTCGAAACCTGAATAGGCGCGTTGAAATTATGGTGCCCATTGAGAATCCGACGGTACACCGACAAATACTCGAACAGATCATGGATGCCAATTTCAGGGATAAGGCGCAGTCATGGCTTTTGCAGCCCGATGGCACCTACCGACGGCGGTCCCGTAATCCGAGAAGCTTTAGTACGTTCGAATATTTCATGACCAATCCCAGCCTATCCGGGCGTGGTTCCGCATTGGAACGGCGGATGCCGGAGCAACTTCAGGGTCAGACGGAAAATACCGGGGATCCGGAAAACGTAAAAGCATCAACGGTATAATTTGTTGAGCGCATTTTCCAGCCGTTGAAGGTCGGTGTCCCGGCCGGGAACGCCAAATCGGAGCCATGTCGGGTTTTCCGGAAACCGGCGTATGAAAATACCGGCCTTGCCAAGCGTTTCGAAAATTTCAAGCGCTCGCTCATCGTCGACGAGTCGGAACAGGCTTGTGCCGCCGACGTCGGCCAAGCCCGCTGAACGAAGCGCCGAACTTAGCGCATGACTTCGCTCAGTCAGCGTGTTTCGCATTGCGGCAACCCAGCGGTCGTCGCCGAGCGCCCGCGCGCCAATCTCGAGCGCCGGGCCGGATACCGCCCAAGGGCCAAGCTGGCGTTGCAATTTAGAAACGGTTTCGCCATCGCCCGCGGCAAATCCAAGACGCAGTCCAGGCAGCCCGAAGAACTTGCCGAACGATCGAAGCACCAGTGCCGCTTCATTGCCGAGTTGCGTCAGGATGCTTGTTGAGGGGTCGGTATCCGAAAAGGCCTCATCGACAATCAGCAACCCGTTTCGCTTGGTTCGGTCTCGGGCAAGATCGATCAAGGTCGATACCGCGATTTGGCGCCCGTCCGGGTTGTTAGGATTTACGACGACGACAATATCCGCATCTTCTAGTTCTGAAATGCTGGTGACAATTGCGACGTCATGATCCGCGTCGGCCCATGTTTTGGCGTGCTCGGCATAGGTAGGTCCAAGAATCGAGACGCGGCGTTTTTTCAAGAATGTTGGCAAGTCTTGCAGCAGAGATTGCGATCCTGGCGCCGCGACAATTGCCGCTGTGTCGGCAACCCCGTAATAATGCCGCGCCGTTTCGAGCAATTTATTTAGCGATTCTTGTTGCGGTAGCCGTTGCCAAGATGAGGCATCGATGCCGGTATGGGGATAGGCGTCGGCATTGATGCCGGTGGAGAGATCCAGCCAGCCTGAACTTGGTTTTCCAAAAAGGTCTTCCGCTTCCTGTAGATCGCCACCATGTCGGATGGCCGGGGTCAATGCCGAATCCATGCGATTGCTTTTCTCCCGGGAATAGAAACCACTGGCGGGTCCACCTTCGCTATGACTACCATTGCGCAGACCATCAGTCGATGTGAGGAGATGTCATGCGTGAGTTCGCGATTGAATTTAATACTTTTACGATTCTGGGGCGTTGTAGCCGGTCGGGTGCGTTAGGCGTTGCGACGTCGACCGGCGAAATGGCGGTTGGGTCTCGTGTTCCCTTCGTTAAGACGGGCGTCGGTGCGGTGGCGACGCAGGCATTGACCGACCCACGTCATGGCCCGAAGGGTATCGCGTTGCTGGAAGACGGGCTTCCGGCCGCCGAGGTGCTTGAGAAGTTGGCCGCATCCGACCCCCATATCGAGGCACGGCAGATTGCCGTGGTCGATGCCGAGGGCCGAACCGCGGCCCGTACCGGTAGCGAGAATCGAGATTGGAAAGGCCATCACGAAGGCGACGGCTTCGTTGCCATGGGCAACCGGCTAACCAGTGCGGCGACCGTGGAGGCGATGGTTGAATCTTTTCTCTCCAGCGCCGATGTGGCGATCGAGGAACGGTTAGTGCGTGCAATCGAGGCCGGCCGCGATGCAGGTGGGCAGCATGGCGGGCAACGGTCCGCGGCAATTAAAGTGTGCGACGATCTTGACTATCCAATCGTCGATTTACGGGCCGACGATTATGACGATCCGGCCGCCGAATTACGCCGGCTTTTCGACACCTATGCACCGCGCATTCCCTATTATCGGGTGCGTGCCGCGGATCCCTCGATCGGCCCCTTCTATTTGTGGAAGGAAGCACAAGGGCTGTGAGCCGCGAACCTGAGAAGGGTTCCAGAATTCGGATCGGCGATATCGATACCTTTTTTCGCTGGGACGGGCCCGAGGGTGGCCCGGTGGTGATGATGGCGCACGCCATGGGGACGAGCCATCGGCTATGGGACTGGCAGGTGACGGCTTTGGCCGACCGCTACCGCGTGCTGCGTTATGACTGGCGCGGACATGGCGATACCGACGCGCCGGAGGGTCCCTATTCGCTCGATATGTTCGTTGCCGACGCCGTCGGGCTCATGGATAGGCTTGGTCTCGACAAGGTGCATTGGGTTGGTATTTCAACCGGCGGGATGATCGGTCAGGGACTTGGTATTGAGCACCTAGACCGGGTTGCGTCGCTGGCGCTGTGCAACACGACGCCGCAGGCAGATCAGGCCTATAAAGATTTCGTGGCCGAGCGGCATGCAATTTTGCGGGAGCATGGCATGACGCGGATTTGGGACATGACCGACCGCCGCTGGTTCACTGATGCGTTTGCGGGAGCGGCTGGCCGCGATTATCAGGCCGTGCGCGAAAATTTTATTCGCACACCGATAGCGGGTTATATCGGGGCGACATCGGCAACCGCCAATCTGGCATACCAAGACCGCCTGCACATGATTTCGGCACCGACCTTGGTCCTCGGCGCGGGAGATGATCCGGCAACGCCACCGGCGCACTCCCACGCCATCCACGAACGGATCGCAGGGTCGAAACTGGTCATTCTACCGGGGCTGCGCCATTTCTCGAATGTCGAGGCGCCGGATCAGTTTAATTCACCGCTGCGGGCATTCCTGGATGAGGTTGCTGGCGAGGGATAGCGATCCGAATCAATTGGCTGCGGGATCGTCTAGGTCTGACAGGAACAGCAGAATCAAGACAACAGGCGGAAAAATTGCCGCCGCCACCGCCCAGCCGGATACGCTGCGGTTCTTACGCCGGGCCATGATGCGGCCGAGCCAGGCAAATAGGATGACGCTGGCGAGGGTAAGTAGAAAATACAACTCCAGCATTACCGCTCTCCTTTTCCTATCTTCCCCTCCGCACGGTCACGGTTGGCCGCCGTCGGATCGCGGTCAATTGGTGCGCCGTAGCCGCCGCCGCCCGGCGTGCGCAGCAGGACCGTATCGCCGGTTTTGACGATGTGCTGCTGTTTGGGATCGACCGATTTGCCATTGATCTGAAGTTCGCCTTTCGCACCGTCTTCACCGCCGGCGATGCCCGGCGCGCCGACCCGCGTGCGTTCGGCAAGGAAGGCCATCGCCGTCGGAGTTTTCGAGATACTTTCAAACAACACTTCCTGACCGAGGCCGCCGCGATACTCGCCTTCGCCACCGGAATCGGGGCGCAACGACCGCCGATGCACGCGTAGCGGGGCCAACTGCTCGATTACTTCGATCGGTGTTGTGGAAATGTTGCTGGGCCAGCTGAGGCAACTCTGCCCATCGGTTTGGTTGGTGCCGCCCATGCCGCCGTTGAAGAAGAACAGTTTGGCGAAGGGCGCGCCGCTCTCCGTCACGCCAGACTGGTTGATACACCATAGCGGCGAGCCCGCGCCGGCCATAATTTTTTCCGGGATGACTTTGGCCAGCGCCCCGAAAATCAGGGAGGGCACGAAATGGCCAATCAGCGCCCGTGAACCGCCCGAGGCTGGGAATTGCGGGTTGAGAATGCAGCCTTCCGGTGCGATTGCCTTAATGGGGCGGATTGAGCCGTCATTGTTTGGCAGGTTGGGTCCCGCCGCGCATTTCACCGCATAGGCCGTCATCGCGTAGGTGTAACACATGGCGCAGTTGATCGCCTTGTCGACCTGGGCCGCGGAACCATCGAAATCAGCCAGAATTTCGTCACCATCTATGGTCAGTGTCACCTTGAGATCGAGCGGTTCGGTCAGCCCGTCGGTACGGATTGTATTTTCATAAATACCATCAGGCAGTGCCGATATCGCGGCCCGCATAGCCCGTTCCGAACGGGTTTGTATTTCCATCGCCAGATCTTCCAGCGTCGACAACGCATATTCGTTCATGAAGGTATCGAGCCGGGCGTCCATCAAATCCAACGCCGTGATCTGAGCCCAAAGGTCACCGACAACCTCATCCGGCGCACGGACGTTTTTGCGCAACAGACGAAGAAAGGTTTCATCCGGCTCGCCGGCACGGATGAGTTTCATGATTGGAACCTGGAACCCTTCTTCGAACACTTCGCGCGGCTCGGGGGAGCGAATCTTGCCGCCAATATCGGGCGCGTGCGCCGTGCTGCCAGCGAAACCGACGATCTTGCCGTTGTGGAATAGTGGTTTGCCGACGCTGATATCGGGCAGATGGCCCGTTCCCATCCAGATGTCGTTGGTAATCAAGACGTCGCCGGGTTCCAGTGTCTCGGCCGGATACTCGTCAAGAAAGTGCCGGATCGTCCGGGGCAGCGTTCCAATGAACGAGGGAATGCTGTCCGTTGCCTGGACCAGGGACCGGCCTTCCGCATCGGTAATGACGCAGGAAAAGTCATGACTGTCGCGCACGACGGTGGAAAAGGAGGTTCGGACCAATGCCGCGGCTGCCTCATCGACAATCGATACAAGTCTGGTCCATAGAACTTCCAGCGTAGCGGAATCAAAAGATTGGCTGCTCATTGAGTGTCGTCCGGTAGGTTGACTATCAAATTTCCATCTGTATCGACCCGGACCGTGGCACCAGGGCCGACAATGAGTGTCGATTCACTTTCCTCGACGACGGCGGGGCCGTTGAACGTTTCGCCGGGCCGCAGTTGTGCGCGGTCGTAAACCGTGGTTTCGACAAACTCGTCGTTTTCTGGAAAGCGTACCGGCCGGGTGGTGTTGGTCTGCGAAGACTCCGTATCGGTACCCGCAGTCGTGAAACCAACACCGTCGCCTGGTACATCGGCGCGAAGGGAGACACGAATGTTGATAATCTCCGCATTCACATCGGGTGGGGTTCGCGAGAATGTGCGGCGATAGGTGTCCTCGAAAGCCTTCAACAGGGTGGGCGCGGCTGTACCGTCATAGGGACCTTCTGGTAGCGCCGTGACGACTTCAAACCCTTGTCCGATATAGCGCATGTCGGCGAGGCGTGTGATCCGCGCGGTGGCGGGATCGAATCCGGTTTCTTCGATCACCTTGGCGGCATCTGCTTCCAATTCGTTGAACGATCTTTCCAAACGGGTCCAGTCCATGTCATCAAGCCGGCTGGCGATGGTTGCGACCCGGTCGATCCGTGCCGGCGCGATGAGTAGGCCAAGTGCTGAAGCAACGCCGGCGGCGAGCGGGCAGAACAACTGTTTAACGCCGAGTTTTTTGGCGACGTAATACGCATGAACCGGGCCCGCGCCACCGGTTGCGAGCAGTGTGTACTGTCTAGGATCCTTGCCCTGTTCGGCGATATGCACGCGTGCGGCGCTGGCCATGTTTTCGTTCACGACGTCGTAAATGCCACGCGCGACATCGATCGCGGACAGGCCGCTACGCTCGGCAAGCGGTTGCATGGCGCGCGCCGCGGCGTCGCGGTCGATTTTCATGCTGCCGCCGGCGAAATAATCGGCATTAAGAAACCCAAGAAGCAAATCAGCATCGGTGACAGTTGGCGCTTTGCCACCGCGCCCGTAACAGACGGGACCTGGTTCCGAGCCCGCGCTCTCCGGACCGACTTTCAAGAGTTCCATGGCGTCGATATGGGCAATGCTACCGCCGCCAGCGCCGATTTCTATCAGCTTGATGGCGGAAATGTTGAGGGGCAAGCCGCTGCCTTCGGCGAAGCGTTTCTCGCGTGCGGCTTCGAAATGGTAGTCGACATGCGGTTCGCCGTCTTCCACAAGCGCCAGCTTTGCTGTTGTGCCGCCCATGTCGAAGGCGAGGACGTTGTCTATCCCAGCGCGGCTGCCGAAATAGGCGGCCACGAGCGCGCCGGCGGCGGGTCCGGACTCCAGCAACTGCACGGGCGATCGCTTGGCTTCTTCAATGTGAGTCAGGCCGCCATTCGACAGCATCATGAAATAAGGGGCGTCGATCCCCAAATCCGCGGTCTGTTCGACCAACCGGTCGACGTAGGTGTGTGCGAGAGGTTTGACGTAGGCATTGGTCACGGTTGTCGATGTGCGGTCGTATTCGCGAATTTCCGGCGCGACATCGTGCGACGCCGTAACAATCAGGTCGGGATATTTTTTGGCAATCGCTGTGAGGGCGGCGTCCTCATGCGCGGGATTGGCGTAGGCGTGCAGGAAAACGATGGCGATCGCCTCGACACCGAGGGCAACTAGCGCGTCGACCTGTTCCAGAAATTCCACCTCGTCCAGGGGGGTGATTTCGGTACCGTCGGCGGCGATACGTTCGGTAACTTCGAGCCGCAGGTCGCGCGGTGCGAGCGGCTTCGGCATGGCGATGTGGATGTCGTAAAGCTCGTATTTCCGCTCCCGCCCGATCTCCAAAACATCGCGGAATCCCTTCGTCGTGATAAGTCCGGTCCGCGCGCCCTTGCGCTCAATAAGCGCGTTCGTGAACAGTGTCGTGGCGTGTACGATCCGGTACAGGGATTCCGGGGCGATGCTCCGGTCCAGCAATTTCTTCAAGCCAGTCAAGACGCCGCGCGACGGGTCGTCGGGCGTGGTAAGCTCCTTGCCCTTTTCGATCCGGCCCGTCGCGCGGTCATAGACGACGATGTCGGTGAAGGTTCCCCCGATATCGATACCAAGTGCGTGTGTTTGGTCCAACGGTTTAACCTTTGAGTGGTGGATCAATCCCGTCGGGAAGTTCGGTTTGCGCCACATTGAGGGTCATCGAGATGATTGTGTAGTAACCACACAAGGCAATCAGTTCCACGGCGCCGGCCTCGCCGAGCTGCTCGGTGACCCAGGCGTAGTTTTCATCGCTGACGTTATGTTTTTCATGTAGTTCGGTACAGAATTCATACACCGCCGCTTCGTCTGATTTGACAAAACTTGGACGTCGGCGTTGCGCCATCGCATTGACGATTGCCTCATCGACGCCGACTTCGAGCGCTATTCTGGCGTGCGCCCACCATTCAAATTGTGCTGTCCAGAAGCGGCCTGTCACTAATATGGCGATTTCGCGCAAATTCGCTGGCAATGTGCCTTCGAAGCGTAGGGATGCGCCCATACGCTGGACGGCATCCGCGACGCCCGGATTGTGTAACAGGGCGGCGAACGGGCCACGGACGCTGCCACGCGGTCCCGATGCGATGCCATCATGTGCTTCTTTTTGCGCCGCGGTCATATTTTCCAGATCTATAGCAGCCAACCGACTCATGAACTTCCCCTCTTACGGATTTCAAATTTTCCGCCAGCTTAACGATCCACGACGACGGGTAAAGAGCGGGGTACGATTGAGGCGGGAGCGACGGCGCGTTAGCATGGGAAATTGACCCGAAGGAGAAAGCCGATGGCGGGCGAGATCGATATTAAGGGCGCGAAGAAGCGCCTGACGGAGAAGCGGCGTGAATTGGAAGCGATTTTGGAGTCGAGCCGCGAGTTTCGAAAACCGGTGGAACTTGACCAGAGCCGGGTCGGTCGCCTCTCGCGGATGGATGCGTTGCAGGACCAGGCGATGGCGCTTGAAACCAAGCGCAGACGGGAAATCGAACTTCGCCGAATTGAAGCTGCCTTTGAACGCGTCAAGTCGGGTGACTATGGTTATTGCGTTACCTGTGGCGAGGAGATCCAACTTAAACGTTTGGAATTCGATCCAGCCACGCCGGTTTGCATTGATTGTGCAACCTAACAATTCCGCCTAAGGGTGACTGATTTCGGCATATCCGAAATCAGTGTCTTTATCCTGTTTGGGCGAGTTTGTCCGATACTTCGTCTGGTAAGGAAAAATGCACCGAGGTGCCGACACCGAGCGTGCTTTCTATTCTCAAACTGCCACCGTGTTTTTCGACAAGGTGCTTTGTTAGGTAAAGCCCCAAGCCCGTGCCTTCCAGGTTTTGCGATTCCGCGGATATTGCTTGGGTAAATGGTTCCAGAATTCGCTTGATATCATCTTCGTCGATGCCCATTCCCGTATCCGTAACAGAAACCCCAATGGAACCATACGGTTCCGGTTCTACTCTAACGGTGATTTTTCCAAATTTGGGTGTGAATTTAACAGAGTTCGTTAAAAGATTAAGAAGGACCTGGCGTAACCGTAATGTATCCGCGCGTACTGTGGTGATTGATTCATCGACGAAATACTCCAACGTCAGCTGGGCGTGGTTAAGACGTTCCGCGATCATTACCTCGCATTCGCGGAGCAAGCTGTGAATGTCGACATTGACCACGCAGATGGAAAACTCCTTGGTATCGAGTTTTGCGACATCGAGGATATCGTTGATGATGGCCAACAGGTGTGAACCGGATGCATGGATGTCTTCCGCGTAGTCGAGGTAGCGGTGGGTTCCTATTTCACCGAATACTTGGTTTTTCATAATATCGGAAAAGCCGATGATGGCATTCAATGGAGTCCTCAATTCATGACTCATATTGGCCAAGAATTCAGTTTTTGCTGTATCCGCTCTTTCGGCCTGTTCCTTGGCGGTGCGCAGGGCATCTTCGGTGAGTTTCTGCTGCGTTATATCCGCGCCGGTGCCGCGATATCCAAGAAATGTTCCAAATTCGTCAAAATATGGAATACCGCTGATTGCGAGCCAAACAATTTCGCCATTCTCTTTTGTTCTAGGGTGGGTAAAGTTCCGGAAAGGCCGATGGTTGGATAAATCATCTAGATGATTACGCCACACTATGGGGCTTTGCGTTTTTTGAATGCCCGATTCCTGACGTGTTTTCCCAAGTAACTGTTGGGCCGGAACGCCGGTAATGTCCGAAAAACGTTCGGAAAAGTACGAAAATCTAAGATTTTTGTCCATTTCCCAAAACCAATCGGATGTCGTCGTTGCGAAATCGCGGAATCGTTGTTCCGTTTCACCTAACATCTTATGGGTAGCTCGACGAAGTTCGAGTTCATCAACGACGAGTAACGCCATGTCTTCCAAAAACGTTCTTTCCTTGTCCACGAGGGACCGTGCGCGAGTGTCGAATACGCATAACGAGCCGATATTCTTTCCCTTGGGCGTTCGAAGTGGGACACCGGCATAGAAGCGAATGCCCGCTTGACCCGACACGAACGGATTGTTTTTAAATCGGGGATCTTCAGCGGCATTCTCAATGACCAAAGGACTGTCTTGATCGATTGTCATCGCGCAGAATGCACCGGTGCGTTCGCATTCATTTAGGGTCGCACCATGGGTCGATTTGAACCAGACTCTTTCGGATTCGACGAACGTAATGAACGCCATTGGTGTTTCTAGAAATGAAGCGACGATACGCGTAATTCGATCAAACGCCTCCTCGGGTTCCGTGTCCAAGATCGCGTAACCATCCAATGCCGCGAGTCGCGCGCGTTCGTTGTCCGGCAGGAGATTCGCGGTATTGTCCATTTTGCTATTTCTTCTTGTCGAAAGTTATGGTTCTCAAATGTCCATATGGAATCGAACAAAGCTTGATGAAGGATTCTTTAAATTCATCCTTTAACGGACGGGCTTCCGCCAATCATCTCTGTTTCAGCCATAAACATTAAAATTCCCGCGAACACTCCGTGAGATAAAAATACCTATACATGGTTTACAAATTGCTAATGTTGCCACTTGTAGTAAAATTTAGTTTTCCTTGAGCATCGCCTTTGGGATGTATTCATCGGTCGATGAAGCTGCGCCCGATATATTGCTGATGCACTTGTTTCGTGCCTTCCCAAATTTGGCAAATCTTGGCATCGCGCATCAACCGTTCCACGCGGTAATCCTTGATATAGCCGTATCCACCATGAAGTTGCACCGCGTCGGTCGCAATACGCATGGCAACGTCGCCGGCGCGCATTTTCAGCATCGAGGCTTCGACACTGAAATCCTCGGCGCCGGTGTCGACCATGCGGCCGACATGCCACAGCAATGTCTCGCACAGCGCCAAATCCGTCGCCATATCGGAAAGTAAGAACTGAATCCCTTGAAAATCGATGATCGGACGCCCCGACTGACGGCGTTGATTGATATAAGCCGTGGCATCTTCGAACGCGGCGCGGGCGATACCCAGCGCATGTGCACCGACGCTAGGCCGGGATTTGTTTAGAGAGGCCAGCAGGATGCGCAATCCATCGCCTGGTTCCCGCAACAAGTTCGCGCGCGGCACACTGCACTCGTCAAACGTCAACGGCGTGGTTGCGGAGGCCCGCAACCCCATTTTGTTCTCGGGCTTTCCGGTGGAGAAACCAGGCGTATCCTTTTCAATAACGAGGGCGGAGATCGCTGATTTGTCATCGTCAATCTCCGACCATTTCCCGAAAACCAGGTAGAAATCCGACGCGCCGCCGTTCGAGATGAAGGTTTTGCCACCGCTGACGATGATATCGTCACCGTCCGGCGTGAATTTGGTCGTCATGCCGGTCGCATCGGAACCCGCGCTTGGCTCGGTGATGCACAGCGAGGCAAGCGCGCCCTCGGCGAGTTTCGGCAGGAACCGCTTTTTCTGTTCCTCGTTGCCGAAATCGATTACCGGTTTCATGGCATGAAAATTGGTTGCCCAAATGATGCCGGTGGCGGCGCAGGCCTTGCTTATTTCCCGGACGCAGGCGAGATAGGCACTGTAGGATAGCGCCGCACCGCCATAGGCTTCCGGCACGAACATGGCGTTCAGACCGAGGGCGTTAATCTCCTCAACATTGTCCCAGGGAAAGGCGCCGCTTTCGTCATAGGCGGCCGCACGCGGGGCAATCTTGTCCCGCGCCAGTGCTTGGACGCTTTCGAACAAGAGGGATTCGTCCTCGCTAAGCGAGACGGTTGCATCCAAATGGTCGAAGAGTTTCATTCACGAACCCCCTACAGTGCGACTGATTGGGCGCCATCCATATAGATCGTTTCGCCAGTCAGGAAGGGAATGTCTTCCGCGAACAGCGCCGCGATCAGCCGCGCGACTTCGCCGACGGATCCCGGTTTTTGCATGGGCGCGCGTTGCCGCAGCCATTCGCGGGTCTTTTCATCGGCAAAAAAATCGTGATTGAAATCTGTCTCGATATAGCCGGGTGCAATATTCATGACGCTGATTTTATCCCGCGCCCATTCCACTGCATGACATCGGGTAATCGCCGCTATCGCGGCTTTCGAGACGCAATACGGCAGATTGCGCGGTACGCCGATTTTATCCCAAAACGATCCGATATTAACGATGGCCCCACCACCCGCAGCGCAGAGGTGAGGGTAGGCCTCGCGGCTCACCATCATGACCGACGTTGCGTTGGTGCGCATAATCTCGTCGTAGTCAGAGACCGACAGTTCGGCGCTTTTATATTCCACGAGGACACCGGCATTGTTGACCAAGCCGTGCAATCCTCCCGTCGCATCCACGAGACCCTTCAGGGCAGCCGTGACGCTATTCTCGTCGGTGACGTCGCAAGAAAAGGGCAGCAGCGTCGCCCTCGGTGGCGCATCGTCGGGCAGTCCGCCGCCGCGCGACAGGCAACCGACCGTGAAGCCGCGCCGTCCCAATTCGCGGGCAATTTCCGCACCGATCCCGCGGCTCGACCCGGTAATGGCGATGGTTCTCGCGCTTTCAGCCATCGCGGAACACCGGCTTGCGTTTCGCCAGGAACGCGGCGGTGCCTTCCAGGCTATCCTCGGTTTGGAAGGACATCGTGTTGAGGTCGGCTTCGACCTTCAGGCCTTCATAGACTGGCAGGTCGAGGGCGCGCTTGACGGCATCGCGCGCGATGCCCAGTACCGGCAGGCTGTAGCAGGTGAACTCTCGGGCGTAGGCCATGCCGGCTTCCAACGGGTCGCCCTCGACGATCCGGTTCACCAAACCGATACGTTCCGCTTCCTCCGCTTCCACGGTGCGCCCGGTCATGATTATCTCTAGCGCGCGGGCTTCTCCGATCAGGCGCGGCAACCGCTGCGTACCGCCATAGCCGGGGATCAGACCGAGCTTTATTTCCGGAAGACCCATCTTGGCGTTTGCGGTCGCGACCCGGAAGGTGCAGGCGGAAGCCAATTCGAAGCCGCCGCCGAAGGCATAGCCGTTGATAATCGCGACGGACGGAATTGGAAACGTGTCAAGCCGAGCGAAAGTGCGTTGGCCGGCTTCGGTGGCGCGCTTGGTTTCCACCATGCTGCGGTTCGCCAACTCGTTGATGTCGGCGCCGGCACAGAATGCCTTCTCTCCGCCGCCTATAAACAAGACGGCGCGGGCGTCCGATTCCGCGACTTCACTTAAAGCCGTACCGATGTCGCGAACGATTTGGAAGCTTAAGGCATTCAACGCCTCTGGACGGTTCAAGGTGATAACGGCGAATTCGTCACGCCGGGTCAGTTCTACGGGCATGGGTTAGCTCTCCTTTCCGGGACGGACGAAACGAATGGGTTCTGGTACGATTTTCCCCATCTTCGCCAATTCAGCGAGTTCGCGTTTCAGGATTTTGCCGCTTGCGGTCAAGGGCAGCGTGTCCATGGCGATGTAATACTCCGGCATATCCTGGACGGACAGCCCTGTTTCGTACAGATGGTTCAGGATTTCGTCGCCACTGGGTGCAACCGCGTTGCTCGGGATGATCGCAAGGCCGACCTTTTCGCCCAGCCGTTCGTCGGGAACCGCGAAAGCGGCGGCTTTTTCGACTCCGACATGCTTGATCGCCAGGTCCTCGACTTTCGCGGGGTGAATGTTGTGGCCGCCGCGAATGATGAGGTCCTTGAGCCGCCCGACGATCTCCAGCCCGCCAATCTCGTTCATGCGGCCGAGATCACCGGAAAGGAACCAGCCGTCTCGATTGAACGACTCCTCTGTTGCCGTTTGATTGTCGAAATAACCCAGCATCAGACAAGCGCCCTTGCCACCGATCTGTCCAATCTCGCCGACGGGAACTTCCAGATCCGGACTGTCCTGATTGAACAGCCGTACGGCGTAGCTCGGACCACCACGGCCGCAGCTAGCGACAATCATTTCCGTGTCGTCGTCTGGATAGGTGTATTGATGCGACGAATTCTCCGTCATGCCGTAGATGTTCTGCGGCTTCACCCCTTGATCAAGGAAGGCTTGCGCGGTGGCGCGGGGGATCGGTGCACCGGCCATGTAAAAGACCTCGACCTTGCCGATGCGATCCATGCCACGAGCGACCTGATCGGCTTGGATGTCCATCGCGTGGGTCGGTACGCCCATGACATAAGTCGCGCCGGACTCAATGATCCAATCGAGCGGTTTTGCGCCTATCGGTGGATCGTTGACGACAAGTTCGCCGCCACAGACAAGTACCTGTCCTACGGCGACCCAGGCGATATGATGGCTCAGTGGACTTAAAGACAGCAGCACGGTGCTGGTGTCGTGGTGCCAGTCCGCGACCATATCGCGCGGGTTGGCGAGTAGCGTGTTGTGCGAATGCATAACGCCTTTCGGCGTTCCCGTGGTGCCGGAGGTGAAGGCCAAATAACAGACCCGGTCGGGGTTGTCGTCCGGGTGCGGCATCTCCATCATGCCGCTGGATGCGGTGGGAAAGTCATCCCCCGCATCGCGTCCTCCGGGAAGACGGAACGCTCTTTTCATCGCCGGCAATGCTTGCAGTTTTTCCAGGAACGCTGTGTCCGTCTCGGTAAAGACGGCAGCCGCTTTCAGGTCCTGCAGCAGTTTAAGTATTTCCTCGTTGGTATAGCTTTGGTGCAGGGACGGGTTGCAGACATAGCCATTGCGCGCGCAGGCGAGAAAGACAATGACCGCTTCCACCCGGTTCGAAAGCCAGATCGCAACCCGGTCTCCCTTGCGCAAACCGGCTTCATGCAAGGCATTTGCGACGGCGTCGCTCCAATCCTTGGCTTCCCGCCAGGTGAGGCGCCTCTGGCTGTCCCGAATGGCGAAGGCACCGGGCCGCTTTTCAGCATGGCCGGCGACGAGAGAATAGAATGTATCCGTGCGCCATAGTCCTTCGGCATAATACCGCCGCGCCTCGGCGGGGTCGTGCCGGGTCAGGAGCGTACTCATGCGCTAATTCCGTTGTGTCGGGTGATGCCTACGCTCACTTGAAGTCCTTTCGCAGTGCATCGTTGCCGTAAAGGAGGCGATAGAGCCCCCGATACACGGTTCCCGCACCCCGCCGCTTCAAGGTGTCGCCGGGCAAGACGGCACGGCATGCGGTACGGACGAGCGACGGCTCGGTGCCTTCAACCACGAAGGCCCATTCGACCGACGAATCCGTTTCGGCCCGCATCTTTCCCTCGGTCGTGTTGTTGGCCGAGCTCTGCGCGCCGCTTACAAGCAACTGAGCACTCGTAATGCCTGGTTGCTGGAGTATTGACGGTATCGCCGAAGTGGATAGCCATTCCGCGAGGTCTGGCGATATTTCGGTATTGGGCTTGGGCCGAAAAGAGGCGGCGATGGCGCCATAACCACGCCCGGCGCGTTTTTCGATGTCCAGGACCGCGCGCGTCATGTTGTGAAAGCTTGGCATGACCCTCTGCGTCCAGGATGTTGGATTGTCGAGCGCTTTCCGGTAGGGCGCGCTGGACAGAATGTCAGCGCCCGTCGTGTCATAAAGCGCCATATAGCGTGGCCGCCCGGAAATCGCGCGGTATCGACGCCCGCTCAGGAAGCCGGGCACATCGCAGCGTTCGTTAACATGCTGCCGGTTGTACCACTCATTGAAGTCGGCTTCCGCATCGGCGCGGGCGTCGGTCCAGACGGTAAGAACCGCCTTGGCGTCATTCTTGTCGGGATGCACTTTGTCTACCTTTTCAATGCGGTTATGGTGCGGTAATCCCAACATGGCGGCGGGCGCTTTGTCTAGTCGTCAGCGAAAATCGTGTAAGGGTGGACGATGGCGAAGATATTACTGGTGCAAGGGGCGAATATGGTTTGGCTCGGCAAGCGCGAGCCTGAACTTTACGGCACGACGACCGCGGACGAGCTCGACTCGATAATGCAGGACCGGGCGGCGACGCTTGGTGTCGATCTCGATATCTATTACGCCAATATCGAAGGCGAGGCGATTTCCCGTATCTATCAAGCCGCCAAAGACAACGTTGGCGGTATTTTGATGAACCCGGCGGGATTTACCTATGCGGGATATGCCTTGCGCGACTGTATTCGCGCCATAGCGCTTCCTTACGTGGAGGTGCATATGACCAATATTGAGCGACGCGGAACCCGCTCGGTCCTGGCGCCCGCGGCGAACGGCGTTATATACGGCTTGGGTGTTTCCTCCTATTTGCTGGGCCTCGACGCCTTGCTTGACCTTATCAAGAGCTGAACGTGATGAAGCCGCAGCCGCGCTATCAAGAAATCGCCGACGAACTTCTCGGCGATATCGCAACCGGGAAGGTTGCCGTGGGCTCGATGTTGCCAACGGAACTCGAACTTTGCGACCGCTTCGACGTGAGCCGCTTTACCGTCCGCGAAGCCTTGCGCCGGTTGCATGATATGGGGCTGCTGCATCGGCGGCGTGGCTCCGGCACCGTTGTTCGGGCACAGGAACCGCAGGCCGCCTTCGTGCAAACGTTGAGCTCGATGTCGGCCCTGCTGCAATACCCACCGGGAATTCAAATCAGGGTCGTTAAAAGCCAAAGTATTACCGCCGACGCCGAACAAGCCCGGTTGTTGAATTGCAAGACTGGACGCAAATGGGAACGGATTGGGTGCGTTCGTTGGATCGAGGGCCCTGAGACGCCCATTAGTTGGACGGACCTTTATGTGCTCCCGAGGTATAAATCGGTCGTGAATTTGATTGGCGGCGATTCGAAACCTGCGTTCGAGCATCTAATCGACGAATTTGGCGAAACCGTGACTAATGTCCGCGTCGAAATGTCGGCGAGCAGCGTTACGGCGGAAATGTCGGAAGCCCTTGCCGTCGATCCCGGAACGCCGGCGATGACGATCGTACGCCGCTACACCGGCAATCGAGATCGGACATTCGAAGTCTCGGTCACTGTCCATCCCGAAGGTAGATTTACCTATGCGATGGATATGGAGCGGGAGTGGGGCGTTCGGCTTTGATCTGGGGAATTGCTCTTACGACCGGCTAGCCTGTCGTGCCTTGAACGCTTCTTCCCAGTTCTGTCCATCGAAATGCAAGATTTCATAATCAGCGCTTTTTAAATCGAAATCGTCGAGACAGCGAATGTTCACATTGAACTTGTCCGGTGCCGTGCGGGGATGGGAATAAGTGTGAATGCCACAGTTTTGGCAAAAGAAGTGTTTGGCGATTTTCTTGTTGAATTGATAGGCCTTCAACGCGTCCGCGCCTGACAGCAACCGGAAGCGATTCTTCGGGACGGCATAATGTACGGAACCCTTTTTTGCACAGATCGAACAGTTACAATCACCAAGATTGGATAACTCTCCATCAACTTCAAATTTTACCGCGCCACAATGGCAGCTTCCATGATAGGTCTGCATCGCTGTGTCCTTCCTGCTGAATATCGGAACATTTTGCCATAAACGGTGTCGGACCGCATTATCGATCACGGAAATTTAATATTAAAATTTGGGAAGCTTAAATCATGGGACCGTTTCGCAGCTTTCTCTTCGCGCCCGGCAATCATCCTCGCAAGGTCGAGAAGGTATTTGACGTGGGCGCCGATGCGGTCATTCTCGACCTCGAAGATGCTGTTGCGAACGACGCGAAGGTCGCGACACGGGAAGTAATCGTCGCGGCATTGCAGCGGCCGCGCCGTAATCTTGGCTATGTCCGGGTCAATTCATTCGAAACGGAATTTTGTTTCGGCGATCTTGAGGCCGTTGTCGGCAGCGGCCTCGACGGCATCGTCCTGCCGATGGTCGAGAACGCATCGCAGCTTTTGGCGGTCGATTGGATGTTGACCAATTTGGAACGCAAGGCCGGTCTTGAAGCTGGCAAAATCGACCTCGTTCCGATCCTCGAGACCGGGAAAGGTATCGCCGCGCTCCCCGAAATCGCCGGTTGCGGCAGCCGGGTCCGGCGCATGGCGTTTGGGGCTGGCGACTACTCGCTCGATATGAACATGGAATGGTCGTTGGACGAAGTGGAACTGGACGACGCCCGCGCCCGCATGGTGTTGGCGTCGCGGGCCGCCGGTCTGGAGCCGCCGATCGACACCGTATGGATTCACATTAAGGATTTGGAGGGCATTCGACGCTCCTCGGAGCGTGCGAAACGCATGGGTTTCCAAGGAAAGATGTGCATCTATCCGCCACAGGTCGCCATTGTGAACGAAGTCTATAGCCCCGGTGCCGCTGAAATCGAACATGCGGAGCGGGTTGTCACCGCGTTCGAAGAAGCCGAAAAGCAAGGTTCGTCCTCCATTCAGCTCGACGGCTATTTCATCGACTATCCGATCGTCTATAAAGCGCAGCGGCTTCTCGACGCAGCCCAAAAAATTCGTGAAAGCGCAGCCAATTAGGGGGCCAATTGATGTCGATTTCACCCGCTGATTCCCAAGCGGCCGAACGGCTGTTCGCGGCACGCCCGGCCTGGACGGGGGTTAAAAAAGCAGCGGAAGCGGTCGGTCTGGAACAGCACGTTTTGCTGCATAGCGGGCCACCGGCGGAAAAGGCGCATGTGACGCCGACGCTAAACTCCGCTGCCGTTGCATGCGTTTTTGAAGGATGGGCCCGTGACCTCGATGAGGCTGATGCGTTGGTTGCATCCGGCGACATTCGGTTCGAGCCCGCCCAGGACCGCAATGTCGCGACACCACTGGCGGCTGTCGTTTCACCGTCGATGCAATTGGTCGAACTCACCGATTTGAATGGTGGCGGTGCGCCGGCTTACGCGCCGCTGAACGGTGGCGGTACGGGTGGCGCACCGGCCGCACGGTATGGCCGCAAGTCGCAAGCGGCGATCGACCTGCTGCGATTCCTCAACGATGACGTTGCACCTGCCATCGCATCGGCCGCAGCGGAACCGCTCGCTTGGTTGCCCATCGTCGACGATGCCTTGACGAAGGGGGATGACGCCCATCTTCGGCATCTCGAAGCGCACAAGACCCTCTTGGATGTTTTGAACGAACGGCTTGGTTCCGGCTTTATAAGTTCCGATGTCGGTGCTTTTGTCGGCGAATGGCCGATCTTTCATTTGAATTTCTGGATGGCGGCGGCCCGCTGTGCTTTGTCGGCGGCATCGGGTGTGGCAGGGAGTAGCCTGATTACGGCCTTTGGCGGGAACGGCGCGGAATTCGGTCTGCAGGTAAGTGGGCTGCCGGGACGTTGGTTCACGGCGACAGCAGACGTGCCGCGTGGCAATGTCCGGGCACCCTATACGCTGGATTCCTGTGTCGATGCGTATGGTGATAGCGCGCTGGCGGAAGGGTTTGGCCTCGGCGCGATGGCGCTAAGCTACTGTCCCGACATGCAGGCGTTGCATGAGGGCTTTTACGATGAAGGTATTTATCGGTTGCCGGAAACGCTCTTAATGGCACCTCATCCAGGATTCCCGAAATCCGGTGCGCGCGCCGGCCTGTCCGCGCGTGCGGTTGTGGAGAATGGCGTCGTGCCAGTCGTCGAACTTGGCCTGGTGGAAAAGACGGGCGTCGATGGCGGTCTCGGGGCCGGGTTATTCCGCCCGCCCGCCGCGCCATTCGCCGAGGCGTGCGCCGCGCTGGACGGTTAAATTTATCGTATTCAGGCCGGCTATTAAGGGGCGCTGCTTCGAAGCGTTCTCTAAGGGGAATAAAGAACAGGGTCAGGTCTTGAATTATGCTTAAGCATTTTATTGATCGCGCAGTGGAGAAGCCGCGTCAGGCCTGCCAGAATAAACAATGTGTCACCGTAATTCTCACGATTGAGTCCACATCCCGACGATAGGAGAACATCATGAAGTTCGGCCAATTCGAAATCATCCGCTGGCATCAAGATATGACGCCCCAGCAGAGCATCGAGGCCGTCATGGCGAAAATCGAGCTGGGCGACACGCTCGGTATCGACGAAATCTGGATTGGCGAGCACCATTTTACCCGGCACGGACTGGTCTCCGGCATCTTCTCGATGCTGGGCAACGTCGCGCAACGCACCAAACATGCACGGATTGGCAGCGCCATCGTCGTCCTCCCCTGGCGCAGCCCGATTCAGGTTGCGGAGGAGGCGGCGACGATCGACATTTTGTCGGGCGGCCGGTTGACGCTCGGTGTCGGTGCCGGCTATCAAGCGCTCGAGTTCGACGGCATGAATGTCGATATCAAGGAAGCGCGGGCGCGCTTTCGCGAATATGTCGATGTCATTTACGGCTGCTGGAAGGATGAGCCGCTGACCTTCAAGGGCGAAT
>JAJFJC010000406.1 GCA_021774385.1 Alphaproteobacteria bacterium | reverse complement strand
GGCGTCGTACGACCCCGTTGGCGGCGCAATGACCTTGTGGGCCAATACGCAGTCGCCGCATATGTTGCGCAACGTATATGCCAAGATGATGGGGATCAGCGAGGCGCAAATACGTGTCATTGCACCCGCGGATGTTGGCGGCGGCTTTGGCCCAAAAGGTATGTATTATCAGGAACATTTTTGCGCCGCCGTAGCCGCGCAAAAATTGGGCCGCCCCGTGAAATGGACCGAGGACCGCCGCGAAAATTTTCTCGCATCCTATCAGGAACGCGATCAGCATTGGGACGTTGAAGTCGCCGTTGACAAGGACGGCCGGTTGCGCGGCGTGCGGGGCTCGTTGATTCACGACGCGGGCGCCTACCTTCCTTGGGGCATTATTACGCCTTTTATTTCCGCGACGACGGTGCCCGGCCCCTATGTGCTGCCTGCCTATCACATGAACCTGACCGCCGTGTTTACCAACAAGGTTGCGACGACGCCGGTGCGTGGGGCGGGGCGGCCGCAGGCGGCTTTCGTGATGGAACGACTGATGGACCGGATCGCCCGGGAGCTCGATTTGGATCCGGCGGAGGTGCGGCGGCGTAATTTCATCCAACCGGAACAAATGCCCTATTCCGTGGGGCTGGTCTTTCGGGACGGCAGTCCGGTCGTCTATGACAGTGGCGATTACCCCGCTTGCCAGGAAAAAGCGATTGCCTTGGCCGAATATGAATCCTTCCGCGAACGCCAGAGCGCGGCGCGTCAAGAGGGCCGGTATATTGGCATTGGACTCGGCAGCTATGTCGAAGGGACGGGGCTCGGACCCTTCGAAGGCGTCAGTGTAAAGGTAGAGATGAGCGGCAAGGTCGCGGTGCAAACTGGCGCCGCGCCGCAAGGGCAGGGTCATCAAACCATGTTGGCGCAAATCGTCGCGGACGGGCTTGGCGTTAAGCCGGAAAATGTCTCGGTTACGCCCGGGGATACGGGCGGTGTCGGGATTGGCATCGGAACCTTCGCCAGCCGTATTACCGCGAATGCCGGTCCTTCGGCGCAGCTTGCCGCGAAGACTGTGCGTGAGAAACTAATCCGGGCCGCCTCGCATTTGCTGGAGGCCGCGGAAGAAGATCTTGATCTCGGCGATGGCCGGGTTTTTATCAAGGGCGTGCCGGATCACGGCAAGACTTTCGCCGAAATCGCGACCTTCGCCAATGGCATGCCGGGTTTTTCGCTGCCGGGCGGGGTCACGCCAGGGCTCGACGATACGGCCTATTTCACGCCGGAACGTTCGACCTATGCCAATGGCGCGCATGTCGTCGAGGTCGAAGTCGATATCGAAACCGGCGCGGTAACGATCCTACGTTACAGTACCGCACATGATTGTGGCGCCATGATCAATCCGAAGATGGTCGATGGACAAGTAATGGGTGGCGTCGCGCATGGTGTCGGCAACGCGCTATTTGAATGGATGCGCTACGATGACGATGCGCAGCCGCAAACGGTCAATTTAGGCGAATATTTGATTCCGATGGCAACCGACGTGCCGCGTGTCGATCAGACCCATATTCAGACCCCGACTCCGCTCAATCCGCTTGGTGTCAAGGGCGCGGGAGAGGGTGGTACGATCCCAGCGCTTGCCGCTATCGCCGCTGCAATTGAAGACGCACTCGCGCCGTTTGGCGTCCACATCGCGCAGACGCCTGTTACACCGCCCTATCTGCTTGGCCTTCTGGACGCGGCAAGAAAAGAGCCGACTGGCGATTGATACCCAGGTTCAGCTTGGCGAGGCGTTTGTCTTTGCGGCGAAAAAAATAATAGACTTCTCGTCGGCGGACGATGCCGTCACGAAATAATTAAAAGGGTTGGCACATAATGCCCTTCTTTAAGTCTCTCCCTGATGACGCCGGACCGGCCAATGTATTTGGTACCTATACGGACATCTATGGCCCCTGGTCGCAAATGGGGCAGGCGCTGATGAATGGCCCTTCTCCCTTTTCACCCGGCGAGCGGGAAATGATCGCATCGTTCGTCGTCGGTGTCGCGAACTGCCGGTTCGCCTATACCGCTCATACCGCCGCCGCCTATGCTTGGGGCATAGAGGAAGGGCTGGTGGATAAGTTGCTGGAGGATTTGGAGGCGGCGCCGGTCGAGGAGAAATTCAAGCCGCTATTGGCGTTCGTTCGCAAACTGACTCTGACCCCGAGCGAGATGATGCAAGCGGACGCGGATGCGGTCTTTGAAGCGGGATGGGATGAACGGGCGCTGCACGACGCCATCGCCGTTACGGCGCGCATGAGTTTCATGAACCGCCTTGTCGAAGGATTTGGTTTTACGCCGATGAGTAAGGAGCGCGCGCGCGAGAATGCCGCGAAGCGTGTAAAGCTGGGCTACGTCAATCTCTACCCTGAATTCGCCGAAAAAAAGGACGCCTGACGAGGAAGCCGGTGCGACGCTGACTTCGAACACCACAAACGGGAAGTACAAAAATGCACATCGGAATGTTTATGGAGTTTGGATTCCGTGAAAGTGGATCGGATGTTGAAGCGTTTCGCGAAGGGTTCGACCTGGTCGATGCGGGAGAGGCATGGGGGCTGGATAGCGCCTGGCTGTCTGAGTTTCATTTTAGTCCCCAACGGTCGGTACTTTCCTCACCGATCGTAACGGCCAGTGCGATCGCGGCGCGGACCAAACGCATGGCGATCGGCATGGCGGTTTACGTTTTGCCTTTGACCAACCCGCTTCGTGTCGCCGAGGAAGCGGCGACCTTGGATCAAATTAGTGAGGGGCGTCTGGAGTTCGGGATTGGCCGGAGCGGATTTCGGCGTGCCTATAACAGCTACAATATTGATTATGACGAGAGCCAGGAACGTTTCGACGAAGCCTTGGCGGTGTTGCGCGAAGCGTGGAAGGGAAAGCCTTTCTCGTTCGACGGAAAATTCTTCAAAGTGACCGAAGCCTTGGTCGTGCCGCAACCCGTTCAGAAGCCTCACCCGCC
>JAJFJC010000405.1 GCA_021774385.1 Alphaproteobacteria bacterium | reverse complement strand
TCGGCGGCGTGGCAAAGCTCTCCAAACCGCCTTTAAATTCCGTCTGGGCGAAAATTTCAGGCAAGACGTTTTTAAGCCACTCGCGGTCCACATCGACCCCGTTGGCGCGCAGATAGATTTCGCCCTCGTCGAGGATCATGTCCCAATCGTCCTGCATCCGGTAGCGCTTGGAAATATCGTCATGCGGCGTCCCGCCAAGCGCCTGCACCAGAATGTCGGTCCAATTCAAGACTTCAAAATTGCCGCGCTTTTCCTCTCCCGAGAGTTGACCATGACAGCCATGAAAAAGCGTGACGAGGACATCGACATCATCGCCTTCCGCGCGGCGGATCGTCTCCTCGCGCTTGATACGCTTCAATTCCGGCGACCGGTCCGCGCCCGAACCGCCACAAGTGTACCCTGGCTCCAGCACCGTATCGACAAGTGTCAATCCAGGAACGGCGCGCAGCATATTCACGACATTATCACCAATTTCCGCCATGCCTTCATGCGCGTGCAGTAAGACCCGTCTGTTGACCGGCCGCACGAACCGGCCGCGTAGCCCTTCCGCCCGGTCGGCGAGAAAATTGGTGATGTGATCAAAATTAAAACTCGTATCCTGAAACCCGTCGATGGTTTCACCCAGATGCAGCACGCAAGAGGGGCACCAACTCAACACGTGATCGGGCTTGAAGTCCTCGAACCGGTCCAGGGTGCCGCTGGCGACGCGGCCACCTTTTTCGATTTCGCCTTCCCACTTCGAGTGAATGATGCCGCAACACGCGCCGGGTCCACCGACTACTTCATAGTCGGTTTCTAGCGCGTCAAGAATGGTCATTGCATTGATCAGTAAGTGCGGTGTCCGGATGGGATTGCAGCCCAGATAGAAGACGACTGGCACATCATGAGCCCGTGGGTTGCGCAGAAGCTTCTGAAACTCGTCCGGCATCAATTGCATCGCCGCCATGATACGGATCGACCGCGCCATCTTGCGAAACAGTTGTGGCGTCGCGGATTCCTGCCGCGACTCAACCGTATTCGCAAGCATAATCATGCGGCGCGGGTTGATGCTCTCCGGACATTCCGGGATACAGAGGCCGCAGCCATTGCATTGATGCGCCCAAGTCTCCGCATCACCAGCCAATGCGGGACCGCCGTCCAATAGCTTTAGCAAACTGCCGACGATTTGTGGGCTTTGTGTGGCGTCAATACTGGCAACGGGCGTTACCGGACAGACTTCGACACATCTCCCACAACTCGAGCAGGCCTCGATAAACGACTCGTTCGACTGCCGCAGGAAGGTTTCAAGTGATGTCATGGTGTTTCTCCACAGTCCATGACATCACTTTATATAAGAAACCGAAACCTGTCAGCGTCGCCCCGATCTTAGTCGAGTTCGAAACCGTCCATACCGGAGTTCTTGCGAACATTCTCGCACATTTCGCGGATCTTGGGGCCAAGCGCGACCGGGTCGTCCATCGCATCGACTTCCGCGCCCCGGCGCCAGCCTTCACAAACCGCCACCATGCCGGCGCCGGCTTGAATAACGCGTCCCGAAATATCGCCGGCCTCTTCGCTCGCCAACCATACGACGGTCGGCGAGACCCAACGCGGCGCGCGTTCTTCGATTTCTTCTTCGGTATATTCCCGCAGATAATCGGTCATACGCGTATAGGCGCTCGGTGAAATCGCGTTGACCGTAACCCCCAGCCGGCCCAGCTCCCGCGCGGCGATCACCGTGAACGCGGCAATACCGGCCTTGGCGGCGCCGTAATTCGTCTGGCCAACATTGCCGTAGATACCGGAGGTCGAGCTGGTATTGATAACCCGGCCGTAAACGGGACCGTCCTTTTGCTTCGACATCCCACGCCAATAGGCCGCGGCATGGCGCGTCGGCGCGAAAGTGCCTTTAAGGTGAACATGAACAACGGAATCCCATTCTTCTTCCGTCATGTTGACCAACATCCGATCGCGCAAAATACCTGCGTTGTTGACCAGGATATCGAGTTGGCCAAAGGTGTTGATCGCCGTGTCGACCATGTTCTTGGCGCCGTCAAAATTGCCGACATCGTCGCCATTGACGATCGCGTCACCGCCCATCGCCTTGATTTCATCGACGACCTGCTGAGCGGGATGCGTGTCCGCCCCGGTGCCGTCAACGGCCGCACCGAGGTCGTTGACGACGACCTTGGCGCCGTGCTTCGCCAACAACAATGCATGCTCGCGCCCAACACCGCGCGCCGCGCCGGTGACAATCGCCACTCTGCCTTCACATAAAAGGGTCATTCCGGTTCCTCATTCGTTAAGTTTTTCCATGACGGAACTAATACACGTTGACGCCTCGTAGACAAAGGGAGCCCTGCGCCCGATATCAGCCAAATCGACGTTGTTGGATGCCATATTTTGTCGCACCGATTTGTCCGGACCTTTCTCACGGACTATAAATATTACTGAACACTCTCTCTATTTGGCACCGCCCGCTGATCGCGGGCCGAATGTAAGGATAAAACGATGCGCCAAGTCCATTTCGTCGCCTTCCTACAAGCGCAGAACTGTACCACGCTTCCCGCTTCCTGGCGGCATCCGGATGCACGGACCGATTCCTATTCGCCTGAATATTATCAGCACATCGCGCGCGTGCTGGAAGAAGGCAAGTTCGACGTCGGTTTTTTCGACGACCGCCTGGCGATGCCGGACATGTATGGCGGCGACCATGCGGAGACGGTGAAGAACGGTATTCGCTGCGTGAAGATGGACGCGGCGACCTGTCTCATGGCCATGGCCATGGCCACCAAACATCTCGGGCTCGGCGCGACCTATTCGACGACCTATTTCGAGCCGTTCCATGTCGCCCGTCTGTTCCAGACCATGGATTTGATGACCAAGGGCCGGGTCGCCTGGAACGTCGTTACTTCGGTCAACGACAACGAGGCGCGGAACATGGGCAAGGAACTGCACATGGATCACGACGCCCGCTACGACGAAGCCGATGATTTCATGAATATCGTGCTCGGCCATTGGGATAGCTGGGACGACGACGCCATCGTGGTCGACAAGGTGAACAACATCTACGCCCACCCCGACAAGGTCCGGCGCATCGACTACAAGGGCAAATATATGTCGTCACGCGGGCCGTTCACGGTGCCTCGTTCGCCGCAGGGTCATCCCGTCGTCATTCAGGCAGGTATGAGTAGCCGCGGTCAGGAGTTCGCGGCACGGTGGGGTGAGCTGCTGTTCGTCGTCTATCACGATCTGCAACAAGCGCAGGCGCGCTACAAGAAACAAAAGGAAATGACCGCCGCCGCCGGCCGCGCCCCGGAAAGCATGAAAATTTGTAGCCTGTTCTACCCAATTACAGGCGAAAGCAAGTCAGAGGCCGAGGACAAGGCCGCCGCCTACGAAAAGCTGCCCAACGACATGGACCAGCTATTGCTGCTCTCCGAAGCGCTTAATTTCGACTTCGCCACGAAAGGGATCGACGAACCCTTTTCCGACGAGGAAATCGAGGGCATCCACGGCATGCAATCGATGCGCGACCGGGTGGTGGTCGATGCCGGCATCAAGAACCCGACGCCACGCGACTTCATGCAAGTCACCGGGCGCGGTTTGCTGCGCAACGCTTGGATTGGCGGCCCGAAGGATATCGCCGACCGGATTGAGGAATGGTGGTCCGGTTACGGCTGCGACGGCTTCGTCATCGCTCCGACGCATCAGCCGGGTGGCTTCGAGGATTTCGTTAAATATGTCATTCCTGAACTGCAGAAACGCGGCATTTACCGTAAGGAATATTCCGGTAGCACGCTGCGCGATCATCTCGGCCTGAACCGCCCCGCGATCGGCGACTGGCGCGGCAACACCGACGCGGCGGATTAGCCGTCGTTCATGGCCAACGCCGCACCGTTCAAGGTCGACATACCCGATGCGGTACGGGATGACCTGACCCGTAGGTTGGGAAATATTCGCTGGCCAGATGAACCAGAGGATGCCGGTTGGACCTTCGGGGCGAACCTCGGCTACATGAAGCGCCTCATGACCTATTGGCGCGACGAATTCGAGTGGCGCGCGGCGGAAGCAAAAATCAACCGTTTCCCGCAATTCATCGCACCGATTGCGATGCCAAACGGCGCACCGCTCGACATCCATTTCATTCACGAACGCGGCAGCGGCACCAACCCACTGCCACTATTGCTGATGCATGGTTGGCCTGGCTCGATAGCGGAATTCCTGGACGTTATCCAACCGCTTGCGCATCCGGAACGGTTCGGTGGCAATGCCGATGACGGGTTTGACGTCATCGCGCCCTCCCTGCCTGGCTTCGGCTTTTCTGGTATCCCACCCGTGACGATCGGCCCGCAAGCGGTCGGCGGCATGATGAGCCGCCTGAAGCGCAAGGTACTCGGCTACGAGTGCTACGTCGCCCAAGGCGGCGACTGGGGCAGCATTATCGCGGCGCGCATGGCCCTCGACCACCCGGAAGGAATTGCTGCCCTACATGTCAATATGCTGCCGCTGCGTCCGAGCACCGGGCCGGACGACCCGCCGCTCAGCAACGAAGAGAAAGCCTGGTTCACGTCAGTCAAACGGAACCTACGCCAGGAAACGGCGTACCAGGAAATCCAGGCGACAAAGCCGCAAACGCTGGCCTACGGTTTGATGGATTCACCAATTGGGCTCGCGGGCTGGATTACCGAGAAATTCCATGGCTGGACGGATCCGGATGCGGACGAGCCACCATTCTCGATGGACGATTTGCTGACAAACATCATGATCTATTGGGTGACCGGCACGATTAACAGCTCAGCCCGCATCTATCGCGGATATCGCGAGGAACGCTGCGGCGCCTTGTCGCCGGGACAGGCAATTACCCAACCAATGGGCATTTGCTTACCGCCCAACGACCTGTTTCCCCCACCACCTTCCAGCTGGGTCCAGCGGCTCGGCAATGTCGTCCACGAAACGCGCTTGGAGAAGGGCGGGCATTTCACCGCAATGGAAGTCGGCATGCCGTTCGTCGAAGACGTTCGGCAGTTCTTTCGTTCCTTCCGTCCGAACGATTGACCAATTCGTCTGTGCATGGGCATTCAAAACAACTTTTGATGTCATAAATTGGCATTTTATGCTATTGCTGCGTTCAACATGCGATGGAGACGAACATGGCGAAGAATGTTTCTCTTGGAAATTACTATGATGAATTCGTGGAGAAAAAGGTCCGGTCCGGCCGCTACGCGACCGCGAGCGAAGTTATCCGCGACGGCCTCCGCCATCTCGAAAACCAAGAGAGACGTGAGGCTGAAAGGTTCGACATTCTTCGCGCCGAAATTCAAAAAGGGTTGAACGACCCCCTCACTATCGAAGGCGAAGCCGCTTTCACGGAACTGGATGCCATTATCGATGATTACGATAACAAACGATAATCGTGGCCTTTCGGCTAAAAAACACCGCCCTTGATGACCTGAAAGGGATTATCCGTTACATCGCCGCCGATAATCCCGACGCAGCCCGAGATTTTCGCGACGCACTATACGAGAAGTTCATCTTGCTCGCTCGCAATCCCCTACTCGCGCCGGCACGCCCGGAGCTAGCACCGGATCTTAGATATTTGCCTCATGACAATTATCTGATCTTCTTCTTGCCTGAAGAAAAAGGAATAACGATCGTACGTGTCTTGCACGGTGCGCGCCACATTGCGCCCGAACTCTTTACGCCGGATCTTGGATAGAAGAGGCCCGCGCCGCCGCGATTGCCTTCCAAACTCGATCCGGTGTCGCCGGCATCTCGAAATGCTCGATACCGAGCGGCGCCAAGGCGTTGTTGATGGCGTTCATGACCGCCGCCAGCGCGCCAACCGTCCCGGCCTCGCCGACGCCCTTGACGCCGAGCGGATTGGTCTTGGTCAAGACCGGATGGGCACCAACATCGTAGTTACAAAGATCGCCCGCGCGCGGCATGCTGTAATCCATGAAGGAGCCACTGAGGAGCTGGCCGTCCGGGTCGTAGACCATGTTCTCCATCAGCGCCTGCCCGACGCCCTGCGCGATGCCGCCATGGACCTGCCCCTTGACCAGGAGCGGGTTGAGCTCGAAGCCGCAATCATCGACAACGGAGTAGCGGTCGACGGCAATCTCGCCGGTTTCTGGTGTGATTTCAACTTCGACGATGTGACAGCCATTCGGATAATTCGCGACCTCCGGCGTGTAGCTCGCCAGTTCGGCCAGGGTCGGTTCCATCCCCGGCGGTAGCTTAGTCGGATCGAACGCCAGCGCCGCCGCATCCAAAAATGGCATCGCGCGGTCGGTGCCGACGATGGAGAACCGTCCCTCTTCGAAGGCAATATCCTCAGGTGCAGCTTCCAGACTATGCGCGGCGATGCGTTTGGTCTTGTCGATCACCTTCTCCATCGCCTTCAGGACAGCGGCGGACCCGATCGTCGCGGTCCGAGATCCACCCGTACCGGTGCCGAACGACACCGCGTCGGTATCGCCTTCGATGACCCGAACATTCTCCGGATCCAGCCCGAGCGTGCCGCACACAATCTGCTTGTAGATCGTCTCATGGCCTTGCCCGTGCGGCGTCGTTCCGATCAAGATCGTCGCATCGCCCGAAGGATCGAAGCGCAGTTCCGCTGTCTCGAGTTGCGCCGCCGCGGCGCGCTCAATCGTGCAGGAAACGCCAATCCCCCGCAATTTTCCGGCTGCCTCGGTTTCCGAGCGGCGTGCCGCAAACCCATCGTAGTCCGCCTTCGCCAGCGTCTTGTCGAGAACCGCCTCGAATTCGCCGCAATCGTAGGTGAAAGTCAGCGGTGTCTTGTAAGGCAATTGGTCGGGCGGGATCATGTTGCGTCGCCGCAACGCGATCGGATCGATACCGATTTCCCTGGCCGCAATGTCGATCGTCCGTTCCATGATATAGGAGGCCTCCGGCCGCCCGGCACCGCGATAGGGCGATGTCGGCGAGGTATTTGTCATCACCGCGCTGACCGAGACATGCATCGCCGGGGTTGTGTAAACACCCGCCAAGCCACCGACATTGCCGGTCGGCGCCCCCATACCCAGGAAGGCGAGATAGGCGCCGACAGCCGCACTGGTCTCCACGCCCATGGCGACAAACTTGCCATCTTCGTCGAGCGCCAAGGTCACATCACTGACATTGTCGCGCGCGTGATCGTCGGCCGGGAACCCTTCGCTGCGTTCGCAGCGCCATTTGACCGGCCGGCCAAGCCGTTTGGACGCCCAGGCAACGAGCGGCACTTCCGGATAAATAGCGCCTTTCATACCAAACGACCCACCGAGATCCCCGGTGACGAACCGTATCTGGCTTTCGCGCAGATGGAACAAATTTTTCGCCAGAGTCGCGCGCCAGGCATAGGGACGCTGCACACCGGTATAAATCGTGTAACGGGACGTTCGCGGATCGTAATCCGCCAACGCACCGCGCGGTTCCATCGCGTTCGCGGTGATCCGATTGATGACATAGCGCTGCCGGATCACATGCGCCGCCCCTGCCACCGCGGCATCGACGGCGGCCTTGTCGCCGACCTCATAGTGAAACGATTCATTGTCCGCGCAACCGTCCCAGATCGCTGGCGCTTGCCGCGCGTCGCTTGTCGACACATTAACCGGCAGCGGATCATACTCGACTTCGACGGCTTCGGCGGCATCCTTCGCCTGATCAATCGATTCCGCCACGACAACGGCGGCGATTTGCCCGACATGCCGGACCCGGTCGGCGGTTAAGGCCGGGCGCGGCGGCCGGTACATCACCGAACCGTCACGGCGTTTATAGGGAGTCGGGCCGGTAATATAGCCCAATCCATCGGCCTCGTATTCCGCGCCAGTCAGGACCGTTAGAACGCCAGGCATCGATAGAGCTTCGTCAATATCGATCGATTTGATGTCGGCATGAGCGTGCGGCGACCGCACCATGAAGGCATGGGCCTGATTCCGCAGGTTGAAATCATCGACATAATTGCCGTGGCCTCGCAACAGGCGAGGGTCTTCCGTGCGCGGCACCGCTTGGCCGATGGCAAAATTCATCATCTCTGTCTTTCCCGATGCTCGCGGTTCAGCCTTCCATCACGCCGGCAATCGTGAAACCGCCATCGGCGGCGAAGACATGACCCGTCGTGAAGCTGCATTCATCGGACGCCAGGAAGGCCGCGACCGACGCAATCTCCTCCGGCAGACCGTAACGTTTGAGTGGCATCCGATTTACCGCGCTTGCCATCAGATCGCCTTGCACTTCCGGCCGGGTCAGGGTTGGTCCTGGTCCGACGGCATTCACGAGGATGTCATGCTCCGCAAGTTCGATCGCCATCGTTTGGGTTAGGTTGATCACTCCGGCCTTGCTCGCCCCATAGGCCGCGCGACCGCGACCGCCGAATGTGCCTGAATTGGATGCGACATTGACGATTCGTCCGCCCTCGCCCTGAGCAACCATTTGCCGCGCCGCGATCTGACCGCAGAGAAACGTGCCTTGAAGGTTGATCCCCGATACCCTTTCCCAATGCGCATCCGTCTCCTCCAGAAACGGCGTGCGCTCCATGACGCCGGCGCTACAAACCAGAACATCCAGACGCGACCAGGACGCGACCGCCTGATCGACGGCACGCTGAACATCGTCTCGTTGCGCGACGTCGATAGCACAGGCTTCCGCGTTGCCGCCCGAGCCCCGAATGCCTGCCGATGCCGCCTCGGCCAACCCTCCGTCTATATCGCACACGAGCACCCGCGCGCCCTCCGACGCCAAACGAGTCGCCACGGCCTCGCCTATGCCATGTCCGGCTCCGGTTACCATCGCTACCTTGTTATTAAAACGAACCATGATTTCCCCTAGCTTGCCCATGCAGCGACGGGCCGGACTTCATCGCGAACCTGAGTACGATGCATCAAGCGGCGCATGCTGGGATCGAGCCCACCGCGTCGATGCAAGGCACAGCGATTATCCCAAATCACCAAATCGCCAACTTGCCAGTTCTGCGTCCAGGAATGCGGGCCCTTATTGATGTGGTCCCACAGCGCATCCAGCAAATTGTCGCCCTCGGCTTCCGAGAGACCCGGCACATAGGCGTTTGGCCGGCGGCCGAGAAACAGGGCTGGCTTATTTGTCGCGGGATGGCGGATCACGAAGGGATGTACCGCGCCAGGCCGCTCTTCATGGCTATAGGTCTCTTCATAACCATGGCGCAATTCGCCGGACGACGTCCGCGTCGCGTCATGCTTGCAGCTCAACCCCTGAATTTGGACGCGCAAATCGTCCGGCAGTGTCTCATAGGCCTTGTACATGTTGTAAAATGACGTATCGCCACCGGCTTGCGGCACTTCCATGGCAAAGAGCAGGCTCGCCTTGGGCGGTTCGTCATTGTAGGTCATGTCCTGGTGCCAGACGAGTTCCGAATTGCCCAGCGCGCCGACCGCTTCGCCATCGACGACAATATTCGACAGGACCGTAATTTCCGGACGGCTCGGGTCGAACGGCGTGCCGCCCCGTCCCGTCGGCGCCATATCGAGTTCGCCGAAACGGCCGCTGAATGCCGCGAGACTGTCATCATCCAATTGCTGTCCACGAAACCGGAGTACGAGATTTTCGTGCCAGGCATCGAGAATTTTCGCGAACGCCGCATCATCGACAGCCCGCAAATCGACACCTTCGATATCCGCGCCAAGTGCGGCACCCGTAGTAACAACTCTCAAACTATCGCTCATGAAAACCCCATTTTCCGTATTTAAACAACATCGCGTGGCAACGCGTTTCGCAGCAAGGTGCCGAACACCACCATTTCCGGGCTGGTTACCCGATAGGTTTTAATTGCGGCAATGATCGCGCGGCCCTGTGTCGCCGATGGCGCCGTATAACTCTCCGGTATGGGGGGAAGCGATGCAATGATTTCATCCGCCGCCGATATTATGGTTTCCGCGATCGTTGTGCGTGCGCGCCGGGCTTCGTCGTTGTTTAAGAGCGGTTCGATCAAGGTCGCGGCATGGGCCAGGTATCCGGGCCATTGGGCAAGGCATCGATACAGGCCTGGCACAAAGGGCTTGCCGCCGATTTCCGTGCGCAATTGCATCAAGACCGATGCGATATCCGGCGTCGTATCCGCTACATCGACCATCGCCGGCATCGGCGGCAGCATCTCCGGGACATTCCAATCCGGCCTGACTGTATCCTTCCCGCCCAGCGCCGCGCCTTCTATTAGGCGTTCGACGCAACCGGCGAAGAGAAGATTGATCGGCGATACGCGTATAAAATTATCGCAAATGTTGCGAATGGCGCGGGCGCCGGCGGCGTCGACTCCCAACAGAAGCAGTGACGCCGCCGTCAGGGGCGGGAACGGCGGAACCGAGATCATGTTTACCTGGCGCCATGCAGTCTCTGGAATCGTGCCGTCGAGAAAGGCGGGACGGCACACGGCCCAGGCATATTCAAGACAGCCAGGCATGGTCGCGACATGGCGCTGCAAGGACGACACATAAGGCACGCCGCAATAGGCTCTTATCTCTTCGTAAATTTTCGCCAGCTCGCCCGTTACATCGGCCTCTGGTAACTCCGCCATGGTTGATTTTGGCACCGTATTCCTTCTAATCGCGTTAATCTCACCTTAATGTTTTCCACAGCAGCATAGCAAAGCCGCCAGCGATGCGGCCACTAATCGCCGACGCGCATCGATATTTGGCATTTCCGGCAGCACGCCGTACCCTTAAAAAGGAAATAATAATGCCCCGAATTTCCCTGATCCATGCGACGCCAGTTGCCATAGAACCCGTCGTCGAAAGATTTAAATCGGATTGGCCCGAGGCCGATGTCTTCAATCTACTTGAAGATTCCCTTTCCGCCGATCTACAAACCGCGGGCACGATCGACGACACCATGGTGAACCGCTTCCAGCGGCTTGGAGCCTACGCCGTCGATACCGGCGCGGATGCTATTCTGTTCACCTGTTCGGCCTTCGGAACCGCGATTGACGCAGTCGCGGACGCGCACAGTACAATCCCGGTACTCAAACCTAATGAAGCGATGTTCGAGGAAGCCCTGACAATGGGGAATCGCATTGGAATGATCGCCACGTTCGAACCCAGCATTCCCTCGATGACACGTGAATTCGAGGAAATGGTCGAGGCACGCAACGCGACCGCCGTCATCGAAACGGTTTGCGTCCCCGAGGCAATGACGGCGCTCAGTGCCGGGGATCATGGATTACACAACCAGTTGGTCGCCGACGCTGTCGATCAGCTTGACGATCCGGATGTCTTGATGCTTGCGCAATTCTCCACTGCGGAAGCGCGTAGCGATGTCGAAGGCCGATTTTCCAAATCGGTTCTGACCAGCCCCGCAAGCGCGGTCCGAAAGCTTCGCCACCTTCTAAATGCCTGATAGGCCTGCAACTCAACGTATTGGATTCTCAGCCCGCAGGACGCATCCTATTCCGCTGCGGCTTCCGCCAAGTCCAGGCCGTAAATTTCCATAGCGGCCTGCCTGCTGATCCGACCACAAGCAAGATCATCGCGAACCGCGTTTCGTTCGCGGAGTTTTGGGTCACCATAACCGCCACCGCCCGAAATCTCGATCACGAAGCGGTCGCCCGTCCGGCATTGGATATTGGAAGCACCGGGATAGCGGATTTCCTCGCCGTCGCGGATCAAGGTGAAGGACACGAAACTGCCGTCATACCCGCCGGCCAACCCCCAGGGCGTGGAATTGTGGCGGTCGCTGTTTGTGCTGATCAATACGTCATCGCCGAGGATATCGTATACCCGGCGGGCGCCTAGGCCGCCGCGCCGCTGCCCCTCGCCGCCGGAATCGGTGATTAAGGAATATTCCGCGATGCGGACAAAATCTTGGTCCATTTCGATTGCTTCAGTCGGCGTATTGCCTGTATTCGACAGCATCTGTGCGACGACTTCGGCGCCGTCGTTGTTCGCTCCCGCGCCGTTTCCGCCCATGATTATCTCCGCGAACATCTGATAGCCCTCCGGTCCCGGTTGGCTCATGGTGACGGTGTTGGTGGTATCGGCGCCAGCGGCTGAGAACAATTCGGGCGCGGCTTCGGCCAAAGCGCGTTTCACGGCCGATGCCGCGCGATAGGACGCCGACATCCGGCCACGCACCGGCGCCGGGTGGTGCGGGTCGAGCATTGATCCCTTGCGCGTCTTGATTTCGATAGGCCGATAAATGCCATCATTGGTCGGCACACCCGCACCCGCCAGCTGCCCAAACACGGTCAATACCGCCGAATGGGTCGAGGCGACCGGATTATTGACGGGCCAGGAAATCTGATCGTCGCTTTCCGAAAAATCGACCATCGCCTGATCGCCATCGATCACGACGCGAGCCCTGATTACCGGCTGCAGACTGTTCAACTGCTGCCCATCGAGTTTGTCCTCGGCGAAATACTCTCCATCGGGCAGGTTCGCGATTGTCGCCCGCAGCATTTTTTCCGAGTAATCCTGTAACCCCGCCATACAAGCCGAGGCGAGTTCCACACCATAGCGTTTGAACAGATCCTGCATCAGATCACGGCCCCGCATGACCGCCGAAATCTGGGCATGGAAATCGCCGATAACGATTTCCGGCAAGCGGACATTGGCCGCAATGATCTGCTCGACCGGGCCATCGCCGAGATCCTTCTCGATGTCGATGCGCATCGTCGGCAAGATCAAACCTTCCTGAAACAACTCCGTCGCGTTCGCATTCGACCCGGCAACCGCACCACCGACTTCAAGGTGGTGGCAGATACTGCCGGCAAAGGCCGCGAGCTTTCCCTCATGGAATACCGGCAGAATGAAAATGATATCGTTCAGGTGCTGACCATTTTGATAGGGGTTGTTGGTCACGAAAGCATCGGTCGGCCGGATTGTCTCAAAATCGTATTTCGCGCGGATATAGGGCACCGCGGCGGCGAGTGAATTCATATGCATCGGAATGGCCTCGGCCTGCGCCACCGTGCGCGCCTGGGCATCCATCACGCAAGTCGAGCAATCCTTTGCCTCCCGGACAATGGATGAATAGGCCGAAAGCAACAGAATATCGCTCATCTCCTGCGCGATCGATTTGAATGCGCTGGTGATGACGTTGAAATCCGCCGGATCTATTTTGCTCATGCTTCGCTCCACATTTTCACTCTATTCGGCCGCCAATTCATTACGTTCGAGGCCATATATTTCGGTTGCGGCACGCGCGCTGACCCGGCCACAAGCAAGATCATCTCTTACCGCGTCGCGGTCGCGCAACTTCGGGTTCCCATAACCACCGCCGCCGGAGATCTCGATAACCAGGCGGTCACCCTTGCGGCACGCCATATTCGTGGACGCCGGAATGCGGATATCCTCGCCATCGCGAATGACCGTAAAGGCGGAAAAACTACCTACATAGCCGTCCGTTAAGCCCCAAGGCGGCGTGTTGTGCCGGTCACCGTAGGTGCTGAGAAGAACATCATCGCGCAACACGTCATAGGTCCGGCGCACGCCAAGGCCGCCGCGCTGACGCCCTGGACCACCGGAATCGGTAATCAAGGCATATTCAGCAATCCGAATGAATTCATTGTCCATCTCGATTGCCTCGGTCGGCGTATTGCCCGTATTACTGAGCATCTGCGCAACGACCTCCGCACCGTCATTGCCGGGGCCGCCACCATTGCCGCCCATCACGATCTCGCAAAACATCTCGTAGCCATCGTCGCCGACACGGCTCATGGTAATTGAATTGGTCGTATCCGCGCCCGCGGCCGAGAACTTGTCCGGCGCAGCTTCCGCCAGGGCGCGTTTTACCGCCGACGCCGTCCGATAGGCCGCCGACATGCGGCTTTGCACAGGCGCGGGGTGATGCGGGTCTAACAAGGAACCTTTTCGGGTGACGATCTCGATCGGCCGGTAGATACCGTCATTAGTCGGCACGCCGGAGCCAGCCAGTTGGCCGAACACGGTCAGCACCGCCGACTGGGTCGAAGCGACCGGATTGTTGACCGGCCATGGTACCTGATCGTCGGATTCCGACATATCGACCAACGCCTGATCGCCTTTAATGACAACGCGTGCCCGGATGACAGGCTGATAGCTGTTTAAGCGCCGTCCATCGAGCTTGTCCTCGGCGAAATACTCGCCGTCGGGCAAATCGGCAATCGTCGCCCGGAGCATCTTCTCGGAATAGTCCTGCAGCTCTTCCATGCAAGCTTCCGCAAGCTCTATACCATGCCTGCCGAACAATTCTTGCAATAGGTCGCGCCCACGCATTACCGCGGAAATCTGCGCGTGAAAATCGCCGATGATTGTTTCCGGGAGACGGACATTGGCGGCGATGATTTGTTCGACGGGCCCGTCGTCGAGGTCTTTCTCGATATCGATGCGCAAGGTCGGCAGGATCAGCCCTTCCTGATACAACTCCGTCGCATCCGCATTCGATCCCGCAACCGCGCCACCGAGTTCCAAATGATGGCAAATACTGCCCGTGAACGCCGCGAGTTTGCCATCATGGAAAACCGGTAGGATGAAGATGACGTCGTTCAGGTGCTGGCCGTTCTGATAGGGATTGTTGGTAATAAAGGCATCGGTAGGGCGCACATTGTCGAGGTCGTACTTCGCGCGGATAAACGGTACGGCGGCGGCGAGCGAGTTCATATGTACCGGGATCGCTTCCGCCTGCGCCACCGTGCGCGCCCGGGCATCCATCACACAAGTTGAACAATCCTTCGCTTCACGCACCAGCGAGGAATAGGCCGCACGCAGCATGATGTCCTGCATCTCCTGCGCGATCGACTTATAGGCACTGGAAACGACATTGAAATCAGCGGGATCAATCGCGGTCATTCGGCCTCCTGCGTCAGCTTGATGGCCCCATTCTTTACGACCTCGAAGCGCCAGCCCGGTGGCACCGGCGTGCTGGTCGTCGTCTCCACCACGATCGCCGGTCCGTCGGCGGAAAAGCCTTCCGCCATACCGGCGCGTTGGTAGATCGCATAAGAACCCGCGAGGCCGGGCAAGGCGATAGATCGGTTGCCGATACTATCGCCACCACCATCGCTGGAAGCTTCGTGCGCCAGCGCGGGCCTCGGATGTTCGGCGGTAAGACGAAACGAGATCGCCTCGACGCGGCTGTTACGAAAAGCGTGATTATATTGCAGCTCATGCAGTGCATGGAACTTGTCGATCAACGCGCCGACGCCATCCTGAGCAATGGTTTCGGGGTCGATTGGCACACGCAGTTCGTAACCTTGTCCGACGTAACGGG
>JAJFJC010000404.1 GCA_021774385.1 Alphaproteobacteria bacterium | reverse complement strand
CGTGGCCATGAAAAAGAGCGTACCGAGGCGCTGTTTCTAGAAGCGCATGAAGTGTTCGAACGGATCATCGGCACGCAGCCCGACGAACTCATCGTGCTGTGCCGCAAGTTTGGCCAAGACGACTGCATTTCCGGCGGCGATCAACTGCCGCCCTTGGCTGACGCGACCCCCGATATCAGCACCTTGCGGAAACGCAACAAAGCCGCCTAAGCACGCCCGCCTAAGCACGCCCGCCTTATCGCACCTCTTCAAAGCCGAGCGCTTTCGCCACCGTGCGCCGGTGTTCCAACGCGGTGCCAAGACGCATGCTCCAGGCGGCGGCGCGGCGGTACCAGAGCTGTTGGTCGAATTCCTTCACCTGCGCATAGCCGCCATGGATCTGATTGGCCTCGCGCAGCACCATCTGGCAGCGCTCATTGGTGAAGGATTTCGCCGCCGCGACCGGCAGGGCGGCGTCCAGCCCCTGCTCGATATGCCAGGCCGCTTCCCGGGTCAGCAGTTCCGCACCGTCGACCCAAGTGATCATGTCGGCGCAGAGATGCTGGATCGCCTGAAACGACCCGATCGGATGGCCAAAAGCGACCCGTTCCTTGGCATAATCGAAAGCGCGCTCGGCAGCGCGGCGCGTGGCGCCAACGATCATCGCGCAATTCAGCACCACCGCGCGTTCCAGCATCGGCCGCGCCAAATCCCAGCCCGAGCCGACCTGACCGACCAAGGCATCGCCATCGACATAGACATTCTCGAAATCGACCTCCGAATGGTAATCGCCGCCGAGCGCGCGCTGCGCCACCGACGACACACCATCCGCTCCGGCCTCCACCAACAACAAGGTCATGCCGTCCTCGGGAGCACCCTCAGCGTCGGTACGCACCGCCACAAGACAGTAATCGGCGATATCGTACGCTTCAACGAACCGCTTACACCCATTGAGGCGCCAGCCATTGCCGTCGGGGACGGCGCGCATTGCGACTGAATCAGGTCCTACGCCCGGCAACCTCTCGCTCCAGGCCCATGTCAGCAGACACTCGCCGGCCGCGGCATCGCCCAGCACGGAACTCGCGAGCGATCCCCCCTCGTCGCGTTCGACCGCATCCGCCAACGCCAAACTGGCGACACTATGCGGATGCAGAGGCACCGGTGCCAGCGCCCGGCCCGCTTCCTCGACCAACAACGCCAGTTGCGCGAAGGGCGCTTCGCTGCCGCCTTGAATCGCCGGTAAAGCCAAACCAAGCCAGCCAAGCTCGGCGAGCTGTTGCCACAGTTCACGGTCGATTCGCTCCTCACCATCTTCGACAGCACGGATCCGGTCGGTGTCGCACTCAGCGTCGAAGAAATGCCGCGCCGTATCGCGGATCATTTCCTCGTCTTCATTCAACAGCACGTCCATGAGCTTATTCCTTCGGCAAACGCAGGCCGCGCCGCGCGATCGCGGTGCGCATGACCTGTGTGCTGCCGTGCCCAAAGGTCGAGACCATCGCGCCGACATATTGGCGCGGGAAACTGCCACCGTTCGGGGCCGTATCACCCTCCCAGAGTTGATGATAATCGCCGAGGATCTGGCTTGCCGCCTCGGTCGTTCGGACCTGGAATTCCGGCCCCCAAACCTTCTCCGAGGAAATCTCGTAAGGCGGATTCTCGCCGCGCCGCACCATCGACAGGCTGCGCATGGTAAACAGCTTGGCGACCCGCGCCTCGCAATAGAGCTGCGCCATCTTGTCTTGCACCACCGGGTCGGCGGCAAGCTCGCGGCCGATCTCGTCCTCGCGCAGATAGCGCAGCAAATCCTCGAACGGCGAGACATAGACGCAATAGCGCCGCGCGCCAGCACGGCCGAGATTGAGCGCGCTGGCGCCGATATACCAGCCACCATTCTTTTGCCCAAGCAAGGCATCCTTCGGCACCCGGACATCTTCGAAGAAGACCTCGTTGGTGCGTCCGCCTGGTAGGGTCCAGAGCGGCCGCACGGTGATGCCGGGTGTGTCCATCGGCACCAGGAAAATCGAGATGCCCTTGTGCTTCTGCACGTCCGGGTCGGTGCGGGCCATGAGGTAAATGTGCGAGGATTGTTCTGCTCGAGTGGTAAAGACCTTTTGGCCGTTGATCAGGAAGCCGTCCTCATCCTCCACCGCCCGCGTCTTCAGCGACGCCAGATCGGCGCCACCGCTGGGCTCGGTATACCCAAGCGCGAAGGTTACCTCGCCGCGCACCAGGCGGGGCAGGAAATACGCCTTCTGCGCCTCGGTACCGGCATGCATGATCGCCGGCGCCTGTTCGATGAAGTTGCCAAGATTGAGCGGCACACGGGCACGCGCCAATTCTTCCTCGAAGATATACTGGTCGATCAGGTCCGCGTTGCGGCCGCCATATTCCTCGGGCCAACTCATGCCGATCCAGCCGCGGTCGCCGATCTTGCCGATGAGCTCACGGGTCAGCCGACCGATGCCCTCACCCGCCGCGGACGCGCGCATTTCCTGCACAATCTCGGGCGAGACATGCTCATCAAGGAATTCGCGCACCTCGGCGCGAAACGATTCGTTCTCATCGCTGAAAGTAAAATCCATAGCCGCCCTCCACTATTCGTGGTCGCCTGCAAAAGCGTAGACATTCCGCTTGAGTTACCGCAAGCCCAGTGCGGCTACCACTCGATCGTGCCGCCATCGTAGCGCCGGAACGAGCCCGACTGTTCCTTGGTCAAGCCCTCGATGATGCCGCGCATGCCGGTCACGCTTTCATCCACGGGAATTTGGCCGCCCTTACGGGTTTCCGTGGCGACCGAACCGGGGTGTAGCACGGCCGTAATCACGCCTTGCGCGGCGAAGTCACAGGACAGGCTCTTCACCGCCATATTGAGCGCCGCCTTGCTGCAGCGATAGGCGTAGTGGCCACCCGACCCATTGTCGCCGATCGATCCGGACCGGGTACCGATGAAGACCATCAGCTTGCGATCACTCGCCGCGACATGCGTTTCAAAGGCGTCGGCGACATAGATCGGCGCCACGGCATTGACGCGCATCACACGGGTGAACTCGTCCATATCGGGTAGCATCAACGTGCCCGGTCCGTCCGGCGCGAATGTCGCCGCGTTGTTGATTAGCAAATCGACCGCCTCTCCCCGCAACCTTTCGGCTAGCGCGCTGACCGCTGCCGGATCGGAGACATCCACATGATGGAAATGCACATCATTGGACAGGGCACTCAGCTTCTCCCGACTGGCTTCGTCCAGGCACACCGCATGCACTTTCCAACCATCTGCCGCATACTGGCGCGCAAACTCAAAACCGATGCCATAATCGCATCCGGTAATCAGGGCCGTGGACATGGGAATCTCCCCTCGGTTAGGTTCTCTGCCGGAAACGTTTTCCGCCAATCATCAAATTCACGGGTATCCTATCATGAGCACCGAAACGATCGCTAAAATCACCACATTCTGGCTCGGCTCCAGCCTCGAAGGACCGGAAGCAGCCTTCGGCCGGCGCGACTGGTGGTACAAGGGCGGCGTCCCGGTGGATGACGAAATAAGGGCCTGTTTCGGTAAGCTCGTCCCGCAAGCTTGCGCGCGCGCGCTAATGAATTGGCAAGATACACCTGATGGCGCATTCGCCCTTATCTTGCTGCTCGATCAATTTACTCGAAACCTCTACCGCAACACGCCAGAGGCCTATGCCGGCGACGCCTGCGCTTTCGAAATTGTCAACCACGCCATCGATAACAAACTAGATCAGGCCTTGCACCCTGTCGCCCGGATCTGGCTCTACCATCCTTTTCACCATTCCGAAGAAGTCGAAGAGCAAGACCGGGGTTTGGCGTTGCTGAACGAACTCCGTCAAGAAGCCATCCCCGATTGGCACGCCTATGTCGAACGCAGCATCAAGGGCTGGACCCGCCACCGCAACATCGTCGCCCGGTTCGGCCGGTTTCCGCACCGCAACACGGTGCTCGGCCGGGAATCCACCGATGAAGAACACGCCTTCCTAACCGAAGATGGCGACGCCTTCGGGCAGGGCCCCAAGGAAACGAGCGCGTCAGAAAGGTAGCAGCAAGCCTGGCACACGAATTTGCTTCAAACCGCATCGCTAACTTTGCGGTATCGGAATCAAATTTGCTAAGAATCAACCGCTACTTCGTATTTCTCAAGGACACCGGATGACGAAATTGATCGCAACCCCGCTCTCCGACCTCATGGGAGCCGAGATTACCGAATTCGATTGCCGCGAGCCGGTCGATGCGAAAACGCGCGACGCCATCATCGAAGCATTGTATCGCCACCAAATTCTGGTGTTTCGCGAACAGGATTTAACGCCGGAGCAACAGATCGCGTTTTCCGAAGCCTTCGGACCGTTGGAAATGCACGTCAATCAGGCGAATCAAGGCTACGAGCGGCCAAATTTCCACGTCGTAACCAACCTCGATGACAACGGCGTGCCGATGCCCGACCCACCGCCAGAAAAGATCTTCAACGGCACCCGTACTTGGCATTCCGACAAATCCTATATGCCCCGCCCATCAATGGCGACGTTTCTATACGGTGTGGCGGTAACCAAGGAAGGCGGCGAAACCCTATTCGCAAGCCTAACGGCGGCCTATGACGCGCTTGACGAAGATGAAAAGATTCGATTGGGCGGATTGAAGTGCGTGCACAGTTGGGAGCAGTCCTTGCGCAACTCTAGATCTCGACCAGTGACCGAGGAAGAGCGCCAGCTATCGCCGCCGGTGACGCACCCGCTGATCCGCACCCATCCTGGCGATGGCCGCAAGGCCCTCTATATCGGCATGCATGCTTCGCACATTGCGGGCGCGGACGAGGAGAGTGGCCGAGCGCAGTTGTTTGCACTCTTGGATTTCGCGACGCAAGCCCGTTTCGTCTATGCCCATCAATGGCAAAAGGGCGACCTCGTCGTTTGGGACAATCCTTCGCTAGTGCATAAATCGGCCCCCTTCGACCGCCAGAAGGAACGCCGTCATCTGCACCGCACCGTCGTGCGGGGCGATATCCCGGTTTAGCCCGCCACGACTAATCGTTTTTGTAAATATATCCCCGGTCGCCATCATTATCGATAAGCCGGACCCAGCAATTGCCCGGACTTGATTCGGCTTCGAACCATTCCGGAGTCAGATGCAGCCATTGCATGACGAACGCCCGCAAGGTGACGCCATGGCAGATGACAATGATGTTCTTGTACTGATAGCGCTCGGCGTCGCGGAGGAACGTACCGAAGGTTTCGCGCACCCGCACGGCGACGTCGAAGCGGCTTTCGCCAAGTGGCACACGAGCCCAAAACTTCCCTTCGTGATCGACGCATTTCTGGTAGTGCGCATGTTCGTTGGGAAACCGGACCGGCAACTCCTCATCGGAAACGCCGTCGAACAGACCGAACTGCTGTTCACACAAATTGATGTGTTCGCGCCGGTCGAGCGTAACGCTACCGCCGATCGCTGTTTCGATTTCATCCGCCGTCTCACGTGTGCGCCGATAGGGGCTGGTCCACATCCGCACGTCGGAATAGGTCTCGTCTCGCGGCAATGCCGTAAAATAGTCACGCAGGAATTCGCCTGCTTTTCCAGCCTGCCTCCGCCCCCTATCCGAAAGCGGAATCACATGGTCGGACATAGAAGCGTAAATCCGCGCATCCACGTTGGAAATCGACTCGCCGTGCCGAACGAGGAAAATGCGCATGTCCCGTTTCTCGGAAGCGTTAAGGAAACTGCCCTATTTATAGCGCATGCCAACGCTAGGCGCTTGCATCGTTTCGTTCAGATGCCGAGAATTGGGGTCTGCGGCGATGCCGCGTTGTTTTCGCATAGTGGCTTGACCCCCTATTTAGAAGAGGAAACAGCAAAATGAGCTCTTATCGTCCGGTCATCATGGGAACCCGCCACGCCGTGGCGGCGGGTCATTACCTGGCGGCGGAAGCCGGTTTTGACGTTCTCAATTCAGGGGGAAACGCGATCGATGCCGGCGTCGCCGCGGGGCTTGCGATTGGCGTATTGCAGAGCGATATCGTCAATATCGCCGGCGTGGCGCCAATCATTCTGTGGATCGCCGAGGAACGAAAGACCATCAATATCGATGGCCTCGGCACCTGGCCAAGCAGCCTGCCGCCGGATTACTTTCAACGCGAACATGGCGGCGCGATCCCCGAGGGGATTCTCCGTACGGTGATCCCCGCGGCACCCGCGGCGTGGCTTTGGGCGCTCGAACGGTACGGAACAATGTCGTTCGGAGACGTCGCCCAATATGCCATCCGGTTTGCCCGGGACGGTTTCCCAATGTATCTGCTGCTGCAAGAGAACATTGCCATCGATGAAGAGAAATACCGGCGATGGCCGTCGAGCGCGGAAGTTTATCTACCTGGTGACCGGGTTCCGGAGGTCGGCGACGTCTTTGTCCAATCGGAACTCGCAAAGTCTCTACAATATATGGCCGATGCGGAAGCAAGTAGGGCACGTGACGGGCGAGAAGCCGGAATTCGGGCGGCCCGCGACGCTTTCTATAAGGGCGATATCGCGCATCATATCGCGGATTACCACGCTAAGAATGATGGTTTCCTGACTTACGAGGACTTAGCAGGCTACGAGGTTCGAATCGAGCCGACCATAAAGACACACTTTGGGGACATCGAACTGCATTGCTGCGGTCCGTGGACTCAAGGCCCTGTTTTGTCGCAAACGTTGCGCCTACTTGAAGGGTATGATTTGGCATCGCTAGGCCATAATAGCCCTGCCTATGTTCACCTAATAATCGAGGCACTAAAGCTTTCCTGTGCCGATCGCGAGCGGTATTACGGCGATCCAAATGTCGTTAAGGTTCCAATGGCGGAACTGCTTTCGGAGACCTACACCACCCTTCGGCGTTCACTCATCCGGGAGGACCAGGCCTGGCCGGAAATGCCACCGCCCGGAGACCCGTCCCGTGGTGAGGCTATGACGGAACAGGGCCCAGCAATCCCACCGCCGGCCATGCCGCTAGCCGACATTCGCGAGCCAGCGACCCTGGACACCTCCTATGTCTGCGCCGTTGATTCGCAAGGCAATGCGTTTTCCGCCACACCCAGCGATGTCTCGCGTTCCACACCGGTCATTCCGGCGACAGGGCTTTGTCCCTCCTCACGGGGGTCACAGTCATGGGGCGATCCAACCCATCCCTCCAGCGCGCAGGCAGGAAAGCGGCCGCGTCTCACCCCAAACCCAGCGATGGCGTTCAAGAACGGAAAGCCGTTTCTCCTTTTCGGCACCCCTGGCGGCGATGTTCAATCGCAAGCAATGCTGCAAGTGCTTCTCAACCAGGTCTTGTTTGGCATGGACATTCAATCGGCAATCGAAGCGCCGCGCTTCGCGACCTTTAGTTTTCCATCTTCCTTCGAACCACACAGCTATTTTCCAGGACGGCTCAACCTGGAATCTCGCATCGCACGGGAAACGGGAGATGCTCTCGCCGAACTCGGCCACAAGGTCGAATGGTGGCCAGACATGATCTGGCGCGCAGCGGCGGTGTGCGCAATTCGCGTCGACCAAGAAAGAGGCGTACTCCACGCCGGGGCGGACCCTCGCCGGCCAGCCTATGCGCTTGGGTGGTAGAAAGCGGTCGTCAGACCCGTTCTAGAACGACGACTGGAATTTCACGGAAGGCCTTGGCCTTCTCATGGTAATTATTATAGGTCGGGAAAATTTCCGCCATCATTGTCCACAGTCGCGCCCGTTCGTCGCCCAACGCCGTACGCGCCTTTGCGGAAAACGTGTCCGCCTTGACCTGCAACTCGACTCCGGGATTGGCGACAAGATTTTCATACCAAAGCGGGCTTTTCTCCGCGCCGCCGACCGACGCGACGATGACATAATTGTCGCCATCCTGGCCATAAATCAGAGCCGTATCGTATTGCTTGCCGGAGCGGCGGCCGGTCGTCGTCAGAATCAGGCAGGGCAGGTTCTGTTTGCCGTCATGGCCCTTCCACATATGCCCGTCCTCGCCACCGGTTTCCCGATATCGCTTCATATGATCGACAACCCAATCGCGTTGTGCCATTTCTACCTCCCTCAGTTTCGATACGACTAACGGATTATATAGAGGCGGCCGCGTCGCGGACAAGGTGAGTGCAAGTCCGTCGCATCTTCTGGAGCGCAGCGAACCGAAAATTCAGATGGATCGCTATTCATTCCGGTTCATCGTATTGCACAACATTTCCGATCTATCGGAGTTCTTTCAGAATTTTATCTTGGGCAGACGCGGGCGATCTTAGTGCCGTTCATACCGGCAAGCCGGCCTTCGTCAAGCAACCTAAGAACAATTCTTTGGATTTTGCGTCGGCGAGGTATTCCATTCTGTCGCGCAAAAAAGAAGTGCTCAGGTCGGGCCTGCGTCTCATTGCCTCGCGTGCGTGCTCGCGCGCGCGCTCTATCTGGTTCAAAGAAATATAAGCAGCGGCGGCATCAATCGCTGGCCAGAACAATGACGGCATTTCAACAATGCCCCGCTCCGCCCATGAAGCCGCTCCTTCATACTGGCCGAGCCGAAATTGTGCCCAACTTCCGATCGCATGGCGGGATGAAAGAAGTGGATCGAATGGCGACAGGCGGGCGGCCATCTCCAAATCGTAGATGGCGTTCTCCGGCCACTCGCCATATGCATTCACGACACCGCGCTGATGATACGCAAATGCGGAATTTGGATTCAATTCGATGCCGGACTCAATATCCTGAAGTGCGCTATTCCAATCGCCGCGCATTCCCACCAACGTGCCACGCACAACTCGGTGGACTCCATCCAATGGATCTATGGCGATACCACGGTCGCAAAGATCGATTCCCTGTTCGATCGCCTCCGTTGCGCCGACACCGGACCGGATGCCTTGAACGATTTCAAACCGCAGAACCAACGCATACGCTGACAGGGGACGCGCAAAATTGGGGTCCAGCTCATGGGCGCGCTCGAAATACGACCGTGCTTCGGCATACGCCTTGATTGCGTCAGTACTAACGGTGACATTCCGCGCCTCGCTCGTACAATGCAGTCCAAGGTGGTACGCAGACCATGCGTCTGGACTTTCCCGTGGACGCTGCCGCGCGCGGCGCTGCTCCGCCAGCGATAGCGCTCCTTCGAGCACGCCGCAAATGCGCTGCGAGATTTCGTCCTGGATGTCGAAAATGTTGTCGATTTGACGGTCGTAACGCTCGGCCCAGACCTGGTGGTCGCTCGTCGCGTCGATTAATTGTGCCGCTACACGCACACGGTTGCCAGCCCGGCGCACACTCCCTTTGATAATATACTGAACCCCCAGTTCTCGCGAAACCTGCTTAACATCGACCGCTCTACTATTGTACGTAAACGAGGAATTGCGCGCGATAACAAAGAATTGGTGAAAGTGAGATAGCGCGGTGATGATTTCCTCGGAAATACCGTCCGAAAAATACTGGTGCTCCGGAGCGCCTGACATGTTTTCAAACGATAGCACCGCGATGGAAGGCTTGCCGGCCAGCGGCAAAAATGCGCCGGAACGCGCCGACTCCACCGCGGTTGAAGCAGCAGTTGCGACGGCGGCGGAAGGCTGGCGTATCGATCGATAAAGCGCCGACGTCTCAGCGTCAGGAGTAACATCGAGATCTTTTCGAAGCATATCCCTGAGATGGTGGAATTGTTGCAGAGCCTGGTTGCGGCGGCCGGCGCCATCCAGCCCCCGCATCAGAAGCCTGTGGCCAACCTCACGAAGCGGGTCGGTTTCCACCAAACGTCGCGCAATCAATACGGCTTGTTCCCAATCGCTGCTCTCCAGATGATCCTCCGAGAGGTCGGCGAACACCCCGGAAGCCAACTCCGCAAGGCGTGCCCTCTCAACGCCAAGCCAGATGCCGTAGGGTGCCGTCGGAGACGGAAACCTCTCAAGTAGAGGGCCGGCGTATAACTCTGTCGCGGCGGCGGCACAGCCTTTCGTCGCGAGTGCCTCAAAGTCGTGTACGTCCACACCGATACGTTCGTGATTAAGGCTGATGCGTTCGGCGCCATCGGCCGGCAGCAACTCGGAGTCGCGGTTCAGGAGCTGGCGGAGCGCAACGAGTGATTGCCGTAGGCTCTTGCGGGCTTGCTCTTCGGCACGGTCCGGCCACAGGAGATGCGTGAGGACCGACCTGTTAACTGGGCGGTCCTGAAGAACAAGATAAGAGAGCAGCGCCGCGTCCTTCCGGGACGTCATCGCGATCACCGCACAGTCCTCATCCGTCAGATTGAACTCCCCAAACAACTTCAGCCGAAGCATGGCCCCAGTCCCGCCTTCCGGTCGTCAACAGCCGCCTGATCTTCGAAATTGCCGATAGTGCAGTACTATTTCACCCTAGATACGGACAAATTGCCAATCTTTTGTCTCCATTTTGCCGCTGCTTAAGACGCTTGGCGGACCGTCTTGGACGTAAAATCAGGAACATACCGATCACAGTCACAACACAATGGCTCATTATTTATGGCGGCCGAAACCAACGACAAAACCAATCCAGGCAAATTCGCGCCGCCCCAATTTATTCAATTACGCAAGAAAACCTGACTCAAACAAACCGGGGGGAGATGCGAAAATGCCAGTTGATATGAATGCGTTAAACGAAGACAAGCTGCATGAATTCGTGGGAAAATTGTTGGGCGACCTTGGCGGCGCTTTCAGCGTCCCGTTGGTGAGGATAGGCGAGAAATTGGGCCTCTATGACGCCCTGTTCGAAGCCGGCACGGCTTCCGTCGCCGAACTTGCCCAAACAACGGGAACGAATGAGCGCTACATCCATGAGTGGGCCTGTGCCCAAGCCGCGTCTGGATATCTCGATTATGACGCCGCAGCTGAAACCTTCACGATGACGCCGGAGCAGGCAATGGTATTCGGAATTGCGGATTCACCGGTCGCCTTAAGCGGTGCTTTCGAAGCCGCCGCCGCCGCAATCGCCGGGGGTGACAAGGTCGGGGACGCCTTCAAAACCGGCGAAGGTGTCGGCTGGGGCGATCAGGCCACCTGTTTGTTTTGCGCGACCGCCAAATTTTTCCGGCCCGGTTACACGAACCATATTGTTCAGGAATGGCTGCCGGCGTTGGACGGTGTTGTGGAAAAATTACAGAGCGGCGCGAAGGTCGCCGATGTCGGTTGCGGTCATGGAATTTCGACCGTAATTATGGCCGAAGCGTTTCCCAATTCGAGCTTCGTTGGTTTTGACTTTCACCCAGATTCAATTCATCACGCAAGACAGAATGCCGAGGAAGCGGGGATTAACAACGTGAGCTTTGAAACCGCTTTGGCGAAAGAGGTGCCCGCGGGCAATTATGATTTCGTGGCTCTGTTTGATTGCCTGCACGACATGGGCGACCCAGAAGGGGCGCTAAAACATTTGCGTTCGACCATGGCTTCGGATGGCTCGCTCATGATTGTGGAACCGATGGCGGGCGACGCCGTTTCCGACAATCTAAATCCGGTTGGCCGGCTTTATTATTCGGCGTCTACGGTAATCTGTGTGCCGACATCATTGGCACAAGAGGTCGGTCTTGCACTTGGCGCACAGGCAGGAGAAAAACGTTTGAGTGAGGTAATCAACGGAGCCGGTTTCTCTTCCACCAAACGGGCTACCGAAACACCATTCAACATGATCCTTGAAGCACGTCCATAACGGTCCAACTGGGCGGTTCGTAACAGGCCGCCCAGCTTTCTGAACATGAGTATGGATACACTTCAAATTTCTGCTGCACTTAACTAAACCGGTTCACCTGGCTGAACCAATCCAGCTATTGGCTAGCAGATCCCACTCGGGCCACAGAAGCAGGGGGCGCTATGGAAAAAATAAAAAACTTATCGTAGCGTTGGCTACCTGTTTCACTGTCGTGAGAATTCGTCGCATCGGTGCCATGGGTTACGCCGTCGGCGTGCCGCGCAGGCAGGTTCGGTGCAATACACGAGGATGGCGCGCGGCATCGAAATTGGGATCCGCATGATGCAGCAGACAGCGATTGTCCCACATCAACACGTCACCATCGCGCCAATGGTGACGATAGACGAATTGCGGCTGCGTGGCATGCGCCTCAAGCGCTTCGATCCGGGCGCGGCCCTTGTCCCGCGGCATGCCTTCCAGATGCGAGGCGTGCATGCCCATGAAAAATCCCTTACGGCCGGTCTCGGGATGTACGCGGATCAAGGGATGGGTCATTGGCGGCGCGTCGCGTTTCTCCTCCTCCGATAAAACCCGGCCGATATTCTCGCGCGAAAGTTCCCAACTATGAATGACACGGACGCCTTCGAGTTCCGTCTTTTCCGCGTCCGCAAGACCGGCATAGGCGGCATACATATTCGCGAAGCAGGTATCGCCACCATCGGGCGGCAACGTCACGGCATGCAGGACCGTCGCCATGGACGGGGCCGGGCGGAACGATTTATCGGAATGCCATTGCGTCGAGTTGACAGTCCCGCTCGGCGTCCCCTCCGCTGTCAGATTGGAAACGATATGGACAAGGGGATGCGTGCCAACGCCACGATTGCGCGCGGTATGCCGCTCCAACGTGCCGAACTGCTCGGTAAACCCGACCTGCTGGTCCTTGGTCAGGCTCTGATTTCGGAAGACGAGTAACTGGTATTCGAGGAAGGCTCTATTAACGGCCGCTTGGGTCACGGTGTCGAAAGGTTGTGACAGGTCCAAGCCGGTGACTTCCGCCGCCATAAGATCCGATAGCGGGGTTATCTCGAACGCTTGTGAAACCGATGCTTCCTGAACCGTGTCCGTCATAGCCTTGTCCTCTAGCTAAGGAGTGCTTTCATCGCCGCTTGGGTTTCCGCACCACCGCTGTTGATTGACATCGACTTCGCCCTTTCGCGCTGTCGCAGGCGGAAGGCGTACTCATGTGGCATCTGCCCAAACGGGTCATCGATGCCGAGGTCATGCGCCGCATGCGCCGCCCAATCCGCATGCCATAGGAACTCGCGTGCAAGCGCCACCAAGTCGGCTTCCCCAGCCTGCAGTATATCCTCGGCCTGTTGCGCTTCGGTGATGCCGCCAACCGCAATCGTAGCTATCCCAACCTCGCGCTTTACGCGCTCCGCGAAAGGAACCTGATAGCCCGGAATACGCGGCACCATCGGCATTTCAGAATCGCCCGAAATGCCGCCGGACGAACAATCGATCAAATCGATATCGCGGTCCTTCAGCGCTTGCGAGAGCGCCACCGTATCGTCGAGGTTCCACAATCCGCCTTCGCCATCGACCGCCGAGACCCGAAAGAAGACCGGTTTGTCCTTCGGCCATGCATCGCGAACGACTTCCGCCACCTCCAACGCGAACCGCATTCGCCCTTCGCGGTCGCCGCCATAGGAATCGGTGCGGTGATTACTGACCGGCGAGAGGAACTGATGGATCAAATAACCATGCGCGCCGTGGATCTCACAGATGTCGTATCCGGCGTCGATGCTGCGGCGGCAGGCCTCGCGCCAGGCTTCCAATACGGTGCGAATGTCATCTGTGTCCATCGCCTTGGGCAGGAAGCGCCGTGGCAGCTGATCCAACGCACTGGGCGCCAACCCTTGCCAGGGCGGCAGGCCGTCGGCGGCATCCTCGTCGGTCAGGGGCACCCAATCCTTGGTCGCCGCATGACAGGACGCCTTGCGCCCGGAATGGCCGAGTTGGATCGCCGGCACCGCGCCTTGCTCGCGGATGAAATCCGTAATTCGCCGGAATGCGGGAACATGCTTGTCGGCGTATATGCCGGCGCAGAGATAGGTTTTTCGCCCGCGCGCCTCGACCGCCGTTTCCTCGCCAAAGATGATACCGGCGCCGCCCGCCGCGAGGCGCCCGAGATGCATGAACTGCCAATCGGTCGGGCCACCATCGTCGGAGTGATACTGACACATAGGTGAGACGACGATCCTGTTTCGCGACGTCACGCCACGCAATGTGATCGGCGTAAAAAGCAGAGGATAAGTGTTTTCAGTCATGTATTTCGATCGTCACCCGGCAATTTGGTATCGCGACAGTTTATACGACACGAGCGAACAGTCGCAAAATCGCCATTGGCGAAGGGTTTGCCCGGTAGAACCCTTCACGTAGGATCAAACGAATGGTTTCTCAACGGCTGAGCACAACAATGCCCCCATCAAATCTGGATCCCGCATCACTACTTTCAATGTACCGACGCATGCGACTGATACGCCGCTTCGAGGAACGCACGGCCGAACTTATCGATGGGGACGAAATCCGTGCCCACGCGCATCTTTATATCGGCGAGGAAGCGGTTGCCGTCGGCGTGTCGGCCGCTTTGGATACACCGGACATCACCACGTCAACGCATCGCGGGCACGGCCATATCCTGGCCAAGGGCGGTGATCCGATGCGCATGTTCGCTGAACTGATGGGCCGGGAGGCTGGTTACAACAAAGGCCGCGGCGGCTCGATGCATATCGCGGATGTTGGGCTTGGTATCTACGGCGCGAACGGCATCGTTGGCGCAGGCGCCCCGATGGCGTGCGGCGCGGCCCGCATGTTCAAGAACCGTGGCGAGCCTCATGTCGCGGTGCCATTCTTCGGCGACGGCGCAATGAACCAGGGCGTCCTGCTTGAATCTCTCAACATAGCGGCGATCTGGGACCTCCCGGTCGTGTTCATTTGCGAAAACAACCAATACGCCATCACCTCGCCGATCGCCGACATGTCGCGGGGGTCCCTTGCCGAGCGCGCCGCGGCATTCGGATTGAACGCGGATACTGTAGACGGAATGGACGTTTCGGCGGTTCACGAGACCGCATCGCGGATGATCACGCGGGCCCGTGCCGGCGACGGCGCGAGTTTCCTCGAATGCCGGACCTATCGCTTTGAAGCGCATAACACGGCGTTGCGGGGGACCGACCTCACTTACCGCTCAGCGGCGGAAATCGAGCGCTGGCGAGAACGCGACCCCCTGACAGTCGCGGCACGGCATCTCGATGCTGAAGACGGCTGGACACAAGGCGACCGCACGGCGGTGGATGAGGAAGTCGACGCGGAGATCGAAGAGGCAATCGTACGCGCCCGTGGCAGCGCGATCCCATCCGCCGACAGCGCCCTTGATCATATGTACGCGCAAACCTATCCGGGCTTCCCGGCGGGGGTATCGGAATGACACGCAAACTCAGCTTCGTCGAAGCCATGAACGAGGCACTGACCCAGGAAATGGCGCGCGACGATTCAATCGTCATCTTCGGTGAGAATATCCGTGGCCAAGGGCGCGGCGAAATGCGCGGGCTGCAGGATGCCTATGGCGACGACCGGGTGATCGATTTGCCGATATCGGAGGCCGCGATGACCGGCATCGGCACCGGCGCGGCGCTCGCCGGCGCGCGCCCGGTCATCCACTATCAGGTCTCCTCGTTGATCTTTCCCGCCTTCGACCAGCTTGTCGACCAGGCAG